>JAWXTP010000021.1:0-32146 GCA_044433415.1 Rikenellaceae bacterium | reverse complement strand
ACAGGATATAGTCGTGGTTTTCTAGAAGTTGAGAAACCTGTAATTCTTTTCGAAGGTCACATCTTTTGGCAACAACTTCAAAAAGCTGGTCTTTCTCCTGATGATTACGTTAAAGGTAATGAAGATATCTTATATCCTAAATGGAACCGTAACCATTATGTTGGAGGTAAGAAAGAATATGACAGACTTAACAGGGCAATATCTATCAATCGTTCGGCTGCACTTGCTTCTGCTAGTTGGGGTTTATTTCAAATTATGGGATTCAACTACGCATCTTGCGGATGTTCTGGTGTTGAAGAATTTGTCGATAAAATGAAAAGTAATGAGGGTGCTCAATTAGATATTTTTGCGCGATTTATCAAGAGTAATTCCATGGATAAATACCTTAAGGATTTAAATTGGAGTGAATTTGCACGCCGTTACAACGGTCCTTCTTATGCTCAAAATCAGTATGACAAAAAACTTAATGACGCATACCAACGTTATAAAAAATAACCTTATAAATATAATTTAAGAGGGTGACCCAAAAGGTTGCTCTCTTTTTTTATAATAATAGCTGTGAGAGTTAAGGAAATGGAATTTCAATTAGGAATTTAGGCGACAAGCGTGGAAAGATTGCTTGAAAGATTGTTGGAGGGTCAAAGAGGTCAAAGGGGTCGCGACAAGCGGTTAAAAAATTATAGAAATAATCACAAAATATTACAACTATAATCATTTAGTCGCTTGTCGCACCTATCACCTAACACCTAGTACCTATCACCTATTTTTTTCGTTCAATTTCTTTAAGGTTATCGATTTTTTTCTTCTCTAAGAAATCGTATACTCCACCAAGGTGTTCGACTACTCTACCTTGAGTAAATTCATAAACCTTAGTAACTAATCCGTCTAGGAAGTCACGGTCATGCGAAACAACTATAATAGTTCCATCAAAATTACTTAACGCTTCCTTTAAAATTGCCTTAGTACGTAAATCTAAGTGATTGGTAGGCTCATCTAGGATAAGTAAGTTCACAGGCTCTAACAATAGCTTTATCATTGCTAAACGTGTACGTTCTCCACCTGAAAGCACCTTCACATACTTATCAATGTCATCACGACCAAACATGAAAGCTCCAAGAATGTCTCTAATCTTTGTACGAATATCGCCTACAGCTATATCATCTACAGTCTTAAATACTGTAACATCACCATCTAGCATTGAGGCTTGATTCTGGGCAAAATAACCTATCTTAAGATTATGTCCCAACTGTAAAGAACCCTCAAAGTCTATCTCCTGCATTATAGCCTTTATCATTGTAGACTTACCTTCACCATTCTTACCTACAAAAGCAACCTTATTACCTCTCTCAATAGTGATTGATGCATTACTAAATACTCTGTGTTCACCGTAAGCCTTACCTAACGACTGAGTAATTACAGGATAGTTCCCTGAACGTGGTGCAGGTGGAAATTTAAGATTTAAAGCACTTCTATCCTCTTCATCAACCTCTATAATCTCTAACTTCTCAAGCATACGCACTCGCGATTGCACCTGGTTTGTTTTAGAGTAAGTACCCTTGAAGCGCTCAATAAAATCTTTATTATCAGCTATCATCTTTTGTTGATTCTCATAAGCAGCTAATTGTTGCTCGCGACGCTCAGCACGTAATTCGAGATACTTCGAATAGTTAACTTTATAGTCATATATTCTACCCATAGTAATTTCTATAGTACGTGTGGTGATATTATCAACAAACGCTTTATCATGTGAAATCACAATAACAGAATTAGCGTTATTTATGATAAAATCTTCTAACCACTCAATAGACTCGATATCAAGGTGATTAGTAGGCTCATCTAATAACAACAGTGTAGGCTTTTGAAGAAGAATTTTTACTAGCTCTATCCTCATACGCCATCCACCACTAAACTCTGTAGTTTGTCTATCAAAGTCACCGCGTAAGAAACCCATCCCCAACAGTGTACGTTCTACATCTTCTTGATAATTTGTAAGATCTATATCATAGAATTTCTCAGAAAGAGTTGTAAAGCGTTCTATGATAGCCATGTATTCATCACTCTCATAATCTGTACGTGTTTCAAGCTCTTTGTTAAGCTCAGCAATCTCACGCTCTACTACAAAAAGATGTTCAAATGCTTGGCAAGCCTCCTCATAGACTGTACGACCATCATCAACCATCAAGTGCTGAGGTAAGTATCCTATTTTACCACCATCAGTAATAGTTATCCTACCTCTTGTAGGAGTTTTTTCTCCTGCAATTATTTTTAACATAGTCGACTTTCCCGCACCATTTTTACCCATAAGTGCTATACGGTCTTTATCATTTATTGCAAAAGATATATCATTAAAAAGGGTTGTTCCCCCAAATTCTACTGTTAATCCGTCTACCGAAACCATTAATTATTTTATTTTTAAATTGGAAACCTTCAAAAGTTCCCTTTAGGAAATTTAATTTTTAGAAATTGTTTTTAAAAGATGAGCAATTTTTACGATAATATACAATGCTGATAGCACTATAATTATTGACGCTCCTGTAGGAATATCGACTTCTACACTCAACCAAACGCCTATTAAGCCACTAATAAATGTAATAATTACATTTGACCACACCATTTGACGAAAGGTAGTAGTAACGATTGAAGATATCATAGAAGGAATAGTAAGCAATGAAACTAATAGCATAATACCCACTAATTTAAGGATAAGAACTATTGTTACTGCTATCAAGACAAGCATAATACGCTCTATAAATTTTACCGAAACACCACGTGTCTCAGCAAAGCTACTATCAAAAGCTATAAACATTACAGACTTTTCAGCAAATATGAAAAGTACTAAAATAAAGGCAGCTAACACCCCATTTAAGGCTAATAAATCTGTTGTTATTGTAAGCACATTACCAAAAAGGAAACTCATAAGATTTGGAGCATAACCTGGTGTCAAAAAGATAAACAATATACCTATTGCCATACCCAAAGCCCACAGCACACCTATAGCTGAATCTTCACGCATATCACCCTTCTTAGTAAGAACGTCAAAACCTAATGCCGAAGCTATAGAAAAAATCATGGCTCCATACAAAGGGTTAACACCCATATAATATGCGATTCCTATTCCACCAAAAGAAGCATGAGTAAGACCTCCACTTAAAAACACCACTCTTTTTACAACTATATATGCACCTATAACAGAACAAGTTACACTCATAAACAAAATAGCTATAACTGCATTCTGTAAAAATTCAAAATTTAGAATATCACTAAAAAAACTCATCTATCTTACCAAGATTTTATAATTTGGTGTATAAGTAACAAAGGTCCATGAATCATTTTCATAACCATTCTTAAGAGTGCTTTTAAAGTTATATTCTACAGATAAAGTTTTCTGTCTATAGTTATTCATAAAGTTAGCAAAATCACTTCCGTAATCTAACATGGCTTTTAAGAAAACCAAAGCTATATCATAACCTCTATATGCATATAAAGAAGGGACTTCACCATATAATGAAATATACTTATTATCAAAAGACATAACATTTTCATCTGTTCTATCCACATGATAAGTTGTAAGATAAGAAACATTTAACTTAAACATACTTGCTGCATTAACCTGTTGCGTACGGGCTATTTGCGATGAACACAACACCTCTATTTGCTTATTATACGCAAAGGTTTTAACTGAGCTTAATTTTGAAAGAATAGCATCTGCAATATCACCTTTTTTAGTAGCAACAATAAATAAGTTTATTTCTTTTCTTACTAGAGTATCAACAATAGACATAGGCTCCGCTTTTGGATCAAACTCTAATTCTAATATATCTGGATTATCTGAAAGTTCTTTAATTTTATTTACAAATTCTTCATCATCATCTATAGATTTTATATATATGATATTCTTATTTAATAAATAATCCTTAATTTTATCATATTTAGTGTCATCATCAGGCGCAACTTTAAACACTCCATTATTATCATAATCAGTTAATGCTAAAGGTGATACTATAGGTACATTATTCAAGGATGCCCAATCTGCTACTTTACTAAATTGATCACTGTAAACAGGTCCTACTATTAAATCAACTAAGTTAAGCTCATTATTTTTAACAATACTCATAGCTTTCTCCACTGAACGCTCTGTGTTATACACGTCTAAATTAACAGAAATACCATTATTTCTCATAGAGTCTAACCCCAACATAAAGCCTTGATAAAACTCAGTAAATTGAATAACCTCATTATTGTCAGAATTTTTAAATGGCATTAAAAGAGCAATTTTTGCAGGCGTATCATGACTAAACTTTTTATAGATTCTAGAAGCTATGATTTCATCTTCCTTTGAATCTAAGGCCTTATCATCATGTGACACACCCCATGCTTTATTAAGTATTTTAATAGTCGAACCAATTTTCAACTCTCCATTTTTGATAGTTGTAGGATTTGTCTTTTCTAAACTTGAAATAGAAACCCTATATTGTCTACCTAAAGAATATAAAGACTCACCTTTTTTAACAGTATGAAGAATATATTTCTTCTGTCCTGCACTATCAACTTCACCTTCTGCCTTGTTTCGTATAGAATCATATTTTTTAAGGTCTTCCTCTATTTCCCAAGATTTAGCAGTGCTGATTTCTTTTTTATTTATTAAAAGTGTAGTCCCCGATATTAAGTTGAAAAGATCTATAGAACTATTATCATCTTGAATACTTGTAAATGTTAAACCATAACGATTAAGAATTTCGTATATATCTTCATTTGCTAAAACTGTATGCTTAACATAACGTATCTTTTTAGAACGCAGAAAATTTATGTCCGCATCCGTCTCAGAAGAATAACCATCTGACACACATAAGATTAATAAAAATATAGACAATAAAAAATGTATTGTACGTTTCATAAATAATGATTAATAATTAATGATTAACACTGATAATTGCAGAGCTACAACAAGCAATTAACCCTTTTATTTTCACTGTTATGAATGAAAATATTATAAAATTTTATAAGGGAGTTCTAATAATTAGATTTCTGTGTCTACTTGCTTTTCAGTCTAATTGCAGTTAAAACTTTTTTAGTATATTCAGGGAAATCTCCATTCATAATCCACGAATAGTAACCAGGGTCAGTTTTAAAAACTTCAGCAACTGACTTGCCCTTATATTTACCAAAACTAAAAACTTCAACTTTATCTTTATTATAAATTATGCGACCAGCAAAGTCTACAAAACTATCTCTTGTTGTGTATTCACTTAAGAAATTTATTGAATTTTCAAGCTCACTATATCTATCTAGTTGAGACTTAAGTATACTGTAAGTAGCTCTTGTATCGGCCTCGGCAGAGTGAGCTCCTTCAAGATCTTCATCACAATAGAATCTATATGCTGCACTAAGAGTACGCTGTTCCATTTTATGGAAAATAGTCTGAACATCTACTGTCTTAGCCTTTTTTAAATCTATATCAATACCCGCTCTTAAGAATTCTTCTGCTAACATAGGAATATCAAATCTATCAGAATTATAACCTGCTAAGTCACAACCCTCAAAAAAGACAGCTAAAGATTTTGCAATTTCTTTAAAATGAGGTTCATTTTCAACATCCTTATCAAAGATTCCATGTACTGCTGATGATTCAGCTGGAATAGGCATTCCTGGATTTATACGTCTTGTTTTACATACTTCATCACCGTTAGGACTTACCTTTAAAACAGAAATCTCGACTATTCTATCTTTAACAACGTCTATACCTGTTGTTTCAAGGTCAAAGAATATGATAGGTTTTGTTAAATTTAATTTCATAAGTAAATAATAATAATAATTATTAATAATAACGCCTATAATTATGACATTATTGGCATCAATAACATAAGTAAATTTTGCTCTAATTCATCTTTTGGTTCGTAAGGTACAATAAGGCCTGCACGTGTAGCATCAGCAAACTCTAAAGAAACCATCTCAGTAGACATATTTTGAAGCATATCTATCACATAAGGTGCTTTAAAACCAAGAGTAAGCATATCTCCACTGTAATCGCATTCTATTGAATCCTCAGCTGATACAGAAAAATCTGTATCTTGTGCTACAAGACCTATAGCGTTATCACAAATTGTAAATTTTATAAGATTTGAAACTACATTTGAACATACACTAACACGCTTAAGACTATTAAGTAGTAAAACGCGGTCAACCAAAACTTTATTTACATTATTTTTAGGAATAACACTATTATAGTTAGGATATCTACCCTCAATAGTTCTACAAATTAGCTTATAATCATCCAAAACAAACATAATATTTTTGCTACTAAAAGTAACTTTTATATCGCTAGTTTGTTTTAGAAGCAAGTTCTTAAGCAAGTTAGCAGGCTTCTTAGGCAGGTTAAATGAACAATGTTCTGTAATATCCTTATTTGGTGAATTTTTAATTAATCGTACTAATTTATGCGCATCAGTAGCTACAAAAGTAGCAGCATCAGGTGTTAAATCAAAGTGAACGCCACTCATAATAGGACGTAACTCATTATCTGAGGCCGCAAATAATGTTTTATTAATCGCTGCTGATAACCAATCTGCTGAAATATCAAAACTTTGAATGCTATCTTCTATGTCACTTACAATAGGGAAACCATCTGCTTCAACACCTGGTAACATTAATTTACCTGTCTTCCACAATATCTTAATTACGTTATTTTCAAGCACTTCAAAAGTTATAGGCTGATCTGTAAGCTCTCTTAAAGAATCTATTATACGTCGTGAAGGTACTGCTATTGCTCCTGGTACATCTTCTGATAGAAGTTCTATCTTTGATGTTAATGTAATCTCTAAGTCAGAAGATACTATTGTTAATAAACCATCCTCTACAGTAAATAGAAAATAGTCTAATATCGGCATAGTAGCCTTTGTTGGTATAACCTTTAAGTTATTTTGAAGAACGCTATACAGCGCATTTGATGATATGGTAAATCGCATATTTATTTTATTTCGTAAATTGTTTATATTTTTCTAAAATCAATTCTATTTTTTCTTCCATGGTACTTTTGTAAGAACTATTAGAATCTTCTAATTTTCGTTGTGCTACAACAAGACAAATAGTAGCACAATTATGACCTAACATAGTTGACAATAAGCATATAGCTGCACTTTCCATCTCTATATTGGTAATTTTCAAAGTATTAAAATCACACTTCTCAAATTTATCCACTATATTCTTCATTGCAGGTTGTAATCTAAGTTCTCTTCCTTGAGCAGAATAAAAACCTGGTGCAGTAATAGTAACCCCTTTTATGGCAATACTTGAGAAATGATTTACAAGCTCAAAAGAGGAATTTACTGCATAAGGACGAGGTAAATTATCACTCCAAAGAGTCTGTTTTACAAACTCAGACTCTAAGATTTTATTTCTAACCATTTCTGAGTTTTCATAATACCAAGCTAGGCAATCTATACCTATAGATGCCTCACTCAATATCAAATCACCAATTTTAGTGTACTCTTGAACTCCTCCTGTAGTACCTATTCTAAGGATATTTAAGGAACGTAACTCTTCTTTAACCTTACGTGTATTAAAATCTATATTAGCAAGAGCATCTAGTTCATTTAAGACTATATCTATATTATCTGTGCCTATTCCCGTTGATAAAACCATAATCTCACAACCTTTGTAAAGACCCTTTATAGTTTTAAACTCACGAGAACTGACACTAACACTTATTTCATCAAAAAAAGAGCCTATCATATCTACTCGCGCAGGGTCACCCACTAAAATAATGTTATCACATATATCCTCAGGCTTTAAGTGAAGATGAAATATGGAGTTATCACTATTTAAGATAAGTTCACTAGCTGGTATGACTCTACTTTCTGATTTCATAAATTATTTTCTTTGTTGGAAGTAATATTTTTGTTCTAAGTTAAGCACAGTACTAATTTCCATAAACGAAGCTCCACTATCAGAACCAAAGTTACCTCCTACTACTACAACGATATCCTCTTTGTTAAGTTTATTTTGTTTTTCAAGCTCATTAAGCGAGTCAAACAAGAAGTTACAGTGAGAAGATGATGGTTCTTGGTGTGCAGGGTAGATACCATAAGAAAGAGCTAATTCACGCATAGTTCTTTTTCTGTAACATACAGTATATACTGTTTTTGCACCACGGTAAGCAGATAAGTAACGAGCTGTACGACCTGTTAAAGTGTCAATAACTATAGCTTTTACAGGTAGGTTTAATGAAGCCCTAACTGCTGAACGTGACAACTGAGCTGTAATCTCATTATTAATTCTCACTAGATTAACATCTACGATAGTAACAGTATCTTTTTCAATCTCCATAGCCACTCTATCCATAGTTTGCACTGCCTCTAATGGATAAGCACCATTTGCAGTTTCACCACTAAGCATAATAGCATCAGTACGTTGATAAATAGCGTTTGCAATATCACTAATCTCAGCACGTGTAGGACGTGGATTATTAATCATACTTTGTAACATCTGTGTAGCGATGATAACAGGTTTTTTGTATTCTACACATTTTCTTACAAGACTACGTTGAATAATAGGAATTTGTTCACCTGGGATTTCTATACCTAAATCACCACGAGCAACCATAACTCCATAAGTGTATTCAAGAATTTCGTCGATATTATCAACACCTTCTTGATTCTCGATTTTAGAAATTATTTTAATCTCGCTATTCATAGAATCTATAATCTCTTGAACAGCAAGTACATCTTCTTTACGTCTTACGAAAGAGTGAGCGATGAAGTCTAGTTGGTTTTCAATAGCCCATTTAATGAAAACCTCATCACGTTCTGTAATTGAAGGTAGAGTTATAGAAACACTAGGAATGTTTATACTCTTAGAGCTTTTTACTACTCCCTTGTTCATTACTTCAACAATTAACTCGTCTTCTGTTTTATCTACAACTTTAAGTTCAATATCTCCATCGTCAATTAAAAGCGAACTCTCTACAGGAACATCCTGTACTATATTTTTATAGTTTACGTATACAACATTTTCTGTTGTAAATGTACCATCATCACAACCTTTTACAACTAGACGTTGACCCTTTTCAATAGGATAACCACCGTCTACCTCTGTTTTTGTTGTCCTTATCTCTGGTCCTTTAGTGTCGATAAGAATTGCAATTTTATCAGACACTGCCCTTACATTTTTAACAACCTCTAACGCACTTTCTGGTGTAACGTGAGCAGAATTAATTCTGACTACATTCATACCTGCGTCAAATAAGTCTTTTATAAAAGACACTTCGCAACGTCTGTCTGAAATTGTTGCAACGATTTTTGTTCTTCTTTCCATAATGTTTTTATGTGTAAATTTTATTTTTCATCTTAATTATACAAGTAACTTTTAAGGAGTTACCTATTCAGTTTTTTTATAGCAGAAATGGCTAAATTATAAGAATTTAAACCAAAGCCTGCTATAGTACCAACACATTTAGCGCCAATATACGACTTGTGCCTAAACTCCTCACGAGCAGCAGTATTTGAGATATGCACCTCTATAACTGGTGTTTTTATAGAACCTATTGCATCAGCTAACGCTATAGAAGTATGCGTATAAGCACCAGCATTAAGTACTACCCCATCAATATTATCAAAATGGCTTTTATGTAGCGCATCTATCAACTCACCCTCACAGTTTGACTGAAAATAGCTGATGTCATCATCACAAAATTCTGACTTTAACTCTTCTAAATAACTAGTAAAACTCTGTGAACCATATACTCCTGGCTCTCTAACTCCTAACATATTTAGGTTAGGTCCATTAATAACTAAAATTTTCATATTATTTTTAATATACTTTCAAAGGCGTACTCAAACAAAAGCAACACCCTTAATAACAAGCAATTACAACAACCAATGCTCATTTTTATATAATTTAAAATTATAAAATTGCACTTTCTTAACCTAAATAAATTCCATAAAACTAATTGCAGCTAACATCTTATTTAAAATAAAAAATATCGCTCCAAGAGTGCTGCTAAAAATATGGCAATAATTGTTTCACACTACTTAAGTAGGGTAAAATAATTATTGGTGTGTTTTTAAGAGTACTATTGGAGATGAGATTTTTTGCTATAGAATCGAAAATATAGTGGTTCTATATTGAGATTTAATAGTAAAAAATATCGCTCCAAGAGTGCTGTTAAAAATATGGCAATAATTGTTTCACACTACTAGTTAGCAAAGATAATATTTTTTTTGTATATTTGTATTAATATAACGTAAAAAAATGAGTACAAAAAAATTAGACGAACTTCGCATAATTAATAGCATACAATCTTTATTTTCTGATATTTCTCCCAAAAATATGGAAGGAATATCAGACGACTGTGCTGTTATACCCCTAAACGATTCAGAATCATTAGTTATTACAACTGATACCCTTACAGAATCGACACACTTCCTAAAAGACAAAATCTCCGCTTACGATTTAGGATACAAATCACTCGCTTCAAATTTAAGTGATATTTTCGCAATGGGCGCTAGTCCCCTATGTACTTTTTTATCTTTTGCACTGAAAAAAGACTTATCACAAGAATGGGTAGACGATTTTTTGAAAGGTTATCACTCTCTTTCAAAAAAAGAAGACACTCCTCTATTAGGCGGCGATACTACTCTATCAAAACATGCTACAACTATAACAATTACAGCTATAGGCAAAATAAAAACTGCTGATATTAAAAGACGTAGCGGTGCAGCAGATGGAGATATTATTGTTGCATGTGCTCCCTTAGCAGCTAGCGGTGTTGGACTAAATCTATTGCTAGACAACAAGTCTATACTGTTTTCAGAAGACGAGCTACAAGCAATAAAATACCATACCCACCCTCCTCTATACGGTAATGAAGCGCAATTTCTTGCTAAACAAGAAGGTGTTACTGCAATGATGGATATATCTGACGGAATAGCAAAGGACCTAAGACACATCTTAAATCTTTCTAACTGTGGAGCTAAGATATTTTGTGACAAGCTCCCTATAATGCCCTTCATTGAAGATATATGTTATGACAAAGGTTGGGACGCCATTGAACTAGCTCTTTGTGGAGGTGAGGAATACTCCCCTCTCTTTACTATCTCTGCTGACAAATATAAAGCTGTAAAGAAAGCATATAGCAAACATTTTAAAACTCATTTTTATCCTATAGGAGTCATCACAAATGATGTGGGATCTGTTAAATGGATGTTAAATGGTCAAGATACACATAAAAAATTTAAAGGTTATGTTCACAAATAAAACAGGGAAAATACCTATTATGCTATCAATAGCTGGTAGCGATTCTTCAGCAGGTGCTGGAATACAGGCTGATATTAAAAGTGCAGCTGCCGCAGGGGTTTATTGTGCAACAGCAATCACTTCTGTTACAGCACAAAATACTATGGGTGTAGTTGGTGTTTTTAACCTTACAGCCGAGCAAGTAAAAGCTCAAATAGATGCAGTTATGACAGATATGAATGTTGTAGCGATAAAAACAGGCATGTTGCCCACAAAAGAAATAGTAGCTGTAGTTTGTGATGCGATAAAAAAATATAAGGTCCATAACATTGTGGTAGACCCTGTTATGATTTCAACATCGGGATGCACACTTGTAGACAATGACACCATAAATTACATCATAAAACATCTTTTACCTCTTGCAACGCTTGTAACACCAAATATACCAGAGGTTGAATTTATAAGCTCATCGAAAATAAACAACTTAGATGACTTTTCAAATACTGCTAAAGTTTTAGAAAAATTAAAAGCTCAAAATGTTCTTTTAAAAGCAGGTCATCTTGAAAGCGCATACCTTACTGACATTTTGTACAACTTTAAAGAACAAAAAGAATATGAATTTGCCTACAAAAAAGTAGACACTAAAAACACTCATGGCACAGGATGCTCTCTATCAAGTTATATCGCTGCTTTTTTAACAAAAGGAGAAAAACTTGATATTGCAGTAGATTCAGCAGAAAAGCTATTACATCTAGCTATAGATGACTCTAAAAACATATATTGGGGAGAAGGATTCGGACCTTTATACCATTTAGTTAAATAAAATAATCGTCTAAACTCATGAAATTTAAAAAATCAAAAAAAGACGAATTAGGCACATCAAACGAGCCTTTCATTACGAATCGTCAGTACGGAAGTATTAATGATTTATATAGCAATAGAAACAACAATAGCACAATAAACGAGCTGATAAGAAGAGCAGAAGATGACAAAAAAATCAAGGATTTTGAGGATGACAAAAAACCTGAGATAATAACAAAAAGAAGCAATCAAAATTCAGCGAAAAGAAAAGAAACTACAAGTAACAACGACAACAAAAGGAGTACAATAAGTAAGAAAGCAGAAGTCTTCACTAAAAAAGACGACAAAGAGACTACAGAAAAAGAAGTCCCTGAAGAAGAGCTTAGAGAAGATACAGTGAAAAAATCTAAATTTAAAAATATCGAGCTATTCACAAACTTTCAACTTTGCACTATAGCTCTTATCATTTTCATTTTTATGTTATTCTTCGCAGAAAATAATAACATTATGTACAAACAAGCTCTTACCAATAGACTTAAAGCTAATAAAATAGAACGAGACAGCCTATTAAAAGAAATACATAAGGATAGCCTAACTATAGAACGTATAAAAAATGATGATAAATTTCTTGAAAAATACGTACGTGAACACTTCTATTATAGAGCTGAAGACGAAGATGTTTTTATTGTAGAACCTGAAAAAATTGATACTACAACATTTACACCTTCTAACTAATTCACGATTTGTGGATTTATAAAAACATTTATTACTTATAAGGATGAAAACATTAAGCAAACTTACCACGATTCTTTTTGCAACTACTACTTTGTTTAGCTGCTTAGGAGAAACTAGCACCACAGATTCGGCAAAAATTGGCAAAATAAGCTCTGACAAGGGTTTAAATATAGTTACTGGACAAGTAGTAACCTTCAAAATTCCAATTACTGTTAACAAACCTGCTTCTGAACTTGATCAAATATACTGGTCAAAAGAAGACCCCGCATCGTTATTTTCTGAGGCGTTACATGCAGGTGAATTTAATGGGAATAACTCTAGCTTCTCTACTAGTTGGTCTACAGTTGGCACTTATAAAATAGGGTTTGAATACAGATACATCATAAACAACGAAACATTTTATAAAAAAGATTCTTGTTATGTAAATGTATTTAAATCTCATTTCTTAAACTGTTTAATTGGCCAAACAAAGAAATCTGTATTGGAAGAAAACCCTGATTTAACCCCTCTACCTAATGACGGAAACTGCTATTACAGAAGCACAAATGATGCAACCTACTACTTTGCATTTTCTAGTAGCGCATTGGTTTCTGGAACTCAAATAGAAGTCAAAACAAGCAACATAGAAGGAGCAGCCTATGGTTACCTAACTAAGAAATACGCAATTGATGACAAAAAGAACCTAGATCAATCAACTTTAAAATTCTCAGTATCATATAGGGACGGGTATAAACCTACACAAAAAGTATTGGATGCAGTAACAGAATTTGAGGCTGGCACAAACTTGACAAAAACAGAACATAAAAACGTAATCAGCAATGCTGTCTTAAGCAAAGATATAGTTTCTTTGAATGTATATGCACTTTTGGCAAGTGATAGCAAAATTTGTACTACTATTAGCGTGTCAGCAGATAACAATTCTAGTAATACGTATAATATAACATCTGTTACAAAAGGCTTATAAACAGCGTTAAACATAAGGATTAAAAGAGTTGAAGGTCACAGGAGATTACTCCTATGACCTTTTTATTTTGGGCTATATACCACTCTATAGATATTAGGCACTCCTTGCCTAAATATCCCTTCTACTTCCTATCAAAGAAAGGATTCTTTGCCTTGACACTAATAGGAATTGCATAGGCTACACGGCAACCTTCTAACAAACCCTGATTTAACGCCACTATACCAGCAGAAAACAACACTCTAGTATCAACACGCAAGTCAGATGCTGTTGCAGCAGCAGATCCTACAGCAATACCTAAATCAGCTTGAGTAACAGTACAAGTAGCCATAGGGTTTGACAACTTCTCAGCACATGTAGGATAGCCACAATAACCGCAATTTAGAGACTGTACAGCATCTTTTACGCCTATTAACACTACTGCTTCCGCTTGTTCTATATTTCCTGCATCTCTTACAAAAAATCCAAATCCACGCTCTTCAGCTTCTACTCTCATAGCATTTGCTAAAGACCTTATATCCTCACCTGTAATTGTTACAGCCTCAATTGAATCAACACCTTTAGCCTTAGGTGCAGTACGCGCTGCTGTCATTAGTTGACGCGCAATATTTAAAACGTGACTTTCGCGTTCTGTTCTTTCGTTGTAAATCATATATATAAATCTTAAGGGGAGTTCTAGAAAGTATATCTTATTTTTAATGAAGCATTTGAATAAAGTGATGTACCTATTATATTAATCGATGGTCTATAATCTAAACCTAGAGCAATGGGTGCACCTGCAAATTTATATTCAATTCCTAAATTTGGATCAATACCTAAATTGAAACTAGAATTACAACTATCACAAGAAGCGAAACCAATATTGGCACCACCACCTGCATAACCATATAACCCAGATACTAATTCTAAATGATATTGCCAAACAGCATAAAAGTTAGTTGCATTATGAGATTTTGTAAAATCAAAGCCTCCTTCAATTGCCGATGTATTAGACATCTTAACTTTAGCATTTACACCAAAATTACCTCCTAAACTTAAACCTAACGCATAATTATAATCTTGTGCTTGAACTTTTAACGAACACATTACTAAAAACATAGCTACAATAGCTGTTAAAAACTTTTTCATAATTTCATTTTTTTACATTAATACTTTTAGAAAACATATAAAACTCCTCTAAAGGGGAGTTCTACAAGTTCTATATATATATTAGCAAGATAGGTGCTGCAAGTAAAAACTTCACAACACCTATCAATAATATTAAAATCTAGTTAAATTCACTTTTATTCTTCTTTACTGCTGTAATCCATTGCATTAAAACGTTTGTAAGTATCTAAACGCCATTTTGCATTTTCTTCAGACGCTTCAAATAATGCTTTAGCATCATCTGGGAATGCTTTTAATAAAGAAGTGTAACGTACCTCGTTACCGATGAAGTTTTGGAATTCAGCCCAGTTAGGTTCTTTAGAATCTAACTTGAATGGGTTTTTACCTTCGCTAATTAGAGATGGATTATATCTCCATAAGTGCCAGTAACCACATTCAACAGCTTTTTTCTCTGTTAATTGACTGATACCCATACCTCCCTTGATACCGTGGTTGATACAAGGAGCATAAGCGATAATCAATGATGGACCATCAAATGCCTCAGCTTCTTTGATAACACTTAGGTATTGAGCATGATTAGCACCCATAGCTACTTGAGCAACGTATACATAACCATAAGTCATAGCCATAGCACCTAAATCTTTTTTACGGATACGCTTACCAGCAGAAGCAAACTTCGCTACAGCACCAATAGGTGTAGATTTAGAAGATTGACCACCTGTGTTAGAGTAAACCTCAGTATCCATAACAAGAATATTAACGTTCTCGCCCGATGCGATAACATGGTCTAGACCACCGTAACCTATATCATAAGCCCAACCGTCACCACCAAATATCCACATAGATTTTTTGATTAAGTAATCTTTAAGCTCAACGATTTTTTTGCAATAATCACAAGTACTAGCTTCAACTAGAGGAAGTAATTTTTCTGTAGCAGCTTCAGAACCTGCGGCATCATCCATAGCAGCAAGCCATTCTCCCATAGCAACTTTAGTCTCATCACAACAAACAGTGCAGTCTGCAATTGCTTCAGTCATAATCTCAGCTAAACGCTCTCTAAGTGTTTGAACACCTGTGTAAATACCTAAACCAAACTCAGCATTGTCTTCGAATAAAGAGTTAGCCCAAGCTGGACCTTTACCTTTAGCATTTTTACAGTAAGGAGTAGAAGGAGCTGAACCACCATAGATTGAAGAGCAACCTGTAGCATTAGCAACTAACATTCTATCACCAAATAGTTGAGTAATGTTTTTGATATAAGGAGTTTCACCACAACCAGCACAAGCTCCTGAGAACTCAAATAATGGTTGAGCAAATTGTAAGTTTTTAACAGTTTTAGTTTTGTCAGCAACAGTATCTTTATAACCAACAACACCATGCATATATTCCCAAGCAGCTTTTTCTTTCATTTGACTCTCTAGAGGCTTCATAACAAGAGCTTTCTCTTTAGAAGGACAAATATTAGCACAGTTACCACAACCTGTACAGTCAAGTGGACTAACTTGCATTTTGAATTTGTAGGCTTTGAAAGGTCCGTTTGCAGGAGCTACTGTAGTTCCCTCAGGAGCACCAGCAACTTCTTCTTCTGTTAATAAGAAAGGACGAATTGCAGCGTGAGGACAAACGTAAGCACATTGGTTACATTGAATACAGTTTTCAGATTGCCATTCAGGGATAAATGCAGCGATACCACGTTTCTCGTATTGAGAAGTACCAGCATCCCAAGTACCATCTTCTCTTCCGTTGAATACACTTACAGGAAGATCATCACCTTTAAGAGCATTAACAGGCTCAACAACTTTAGCGATAAATTCAGGAACATCATGAACTTCAACTTCTTCAACAACTAATGAAGACCATGCTTTGTCAACTTCTACTTTTGTTACTGCAGCACCTGCCTCGACAGCTGAGTAGTTTTTGTTAACGATATCTTCACCTTTTTTACCGTAAGATTTAAGGATAGCTTTCTTCATTGCTGTAACAGCAGCATCGTAAGGTATAACCTCCGCAACTTTGAAGAACGCACTTTGCATGATTGTATTAGTACGAGAACCAAGACCTAATTCAGCAGCTATTTTTGTAGCGTTAATGATATAGAAGTTAATATCATGGTCAGCCATGTATTTTTTCATGTCATTAGGTAAGTGGCTAATTGTAGTTTCAGCATCCCAAACAGCATTTAGAAGGAAAGTACCACCATCTTTAAGACCTTTTAATAAGTCATATTTACCTAGGTATGAAGGAACGTGACAAGCAACAAAGTCAGGAGTTGTTACAAGATATGGGCTCTTAATTGGGTTATCACCAAAACGTAAGTGAGATGAAGTATAACCACCAGACTTTTTAGAGTCATAAGAGAAATATGCTTGACAATATTTGTTTGTTGTTTCACCAATGATTTTGATAGAGTTTTTGTTAGCACCTACAGTACCATCAGAACCTAAACCAATGAAACGAGCTTCAAATAAACCTGTGTGTCCAAGATTAATTTCTGGAAGTAAAGGTAGAGATTTGAAAGTTACATCATCAACGATACCTACAGTGAATTGGTTCTTAGGCTCGTTCGCTTTTAGGTTTTCAAATACAGAAACGATTTGTGCAGGAGTTGTATCTTTAGAAGAAAGGCCATAACGACCACCAACTACTAAAGGAGCATTCTCTTTACCGTAAAGTGTCTCGATAACGTCTAAGTATAAAGGATCACCATTAGCACCTGGCTCTTTAGTACGATCAAGTACGCAGATACGCTTAACGCTCGCTGGTAACGTTTGCATAAAGTGTTTAGCAGAGAAAGGACGATATAAGTGAACAGTAAGAAGACCCACTTTGTCACCTTTAGCGTTAAGATAGTCTACAGTTTCTTTAATAGTCTCAGTAGCAGAACCCATTGCAATGACAATATTTTCTGCATCCTCAGCACCATAGTAAGTAAATGGAGCGTAAGTACGACCAGTAATTTTACTGATTTCATCCATACATTCAGCTACCATATCAGGAACTGCATCATAGAATTTATTAGCAGCCTCTCTTGATTGGAAGTAAATATCAGGGTTTTGAGCTGTACCACGAGTTACAGGGTGTTCTGGATTTAGAGCACGTTCGCGGAAAGATTTAATAGCACCAAAATCTACTAAATGCTCAAGGTCTTCAATTTCTAAACATTCAATTTTTTGAATCTCGTGAGAAGTACGGAAACCATCAAAAATGTTCATAAAAGGAACACGAGATTTTAATGTTACAAGGTGAGAAACAGCAGATAAGTCCATAACTTCTTGAACACCACCAGCCATCAACATTGCAAAACCTGTTTGACGAGTTGACATAACGTCTGAGTGGTCACCAAAAATAGAAAGCGCTTGTGCAGCTAATGCACGAGCAGAAACATGGAATACACCAGGTAATAACTCACCAGCAATTTTATACATGTTAGGAATCATAAGAAGTAGACCCTGCGATGCAGTAAAAGTAGTCGTTAAAGCACCAGATTGCAAAGAACCGTGTACAGCACCTGCTGCACCAGCTTCACTTTGCATTTCAACAACTTTTACACGTTGTCCAAAGATATTTTTACGACCGTTAGCTGACCACTCATCAACATATTCTGCCATAGTTGACGATGGAGTGATAGGATAAATTGAAGCTACTTCACTGAACATATAAGCTATGTGCGCAGCAGCGTAGTTACCATCACAAGTGATAAATTTTTTTTCTTTTGTCATTTCAATATAAGTTAACTATAGAATAATAGCGTAAATTAAATGATTAGCTACATAAATCGTGACACTAACCATTAAACATCTCGGCTCTCACAAAAAAGCACGAGTGTTCGTTTAGCAAAGATAAGTATTTTTTTCTAACAACGTACCTAAAATTACATTTATTTACAATTTAAGATAAATTTAATACAAATTTATACTTAAGTAGGGTAAAATAATTATTGGTGTATTTTACCCTACTTATTCAATATGTATATAATACCTAGCTTAGACTTTTAACCAGTCTTTCTTTCAACTGCACTGAAGTCATGCCCCTATAAATCTGTCCTGTCTCAATATAAGAGACTATACCTGTCTGCTCTGAAACAACAACAACAAGAGCATCGGTCTGCTCTGAGATACCTATAGCTGCCTTGTGTCTCATACCTAGTGCAGCAGGTATATCTAAACGCTCCGTACTTGGAAGAACACAACGCGCAGATATTATACGTCCATTTTGTACTATCATAGCGCCATCGTGTAAAGGACAATTTTTATAAAATATAGTTTCTATTAATCGTGATGAAATTTTAGCATCAATAACATCACCCGTTTCTTGTATAAGATTTAGGCTATTAAGTCTTGCAAAAACTATCAAAGCTCCAGTTTGAGTTTTAGCCATACTTTCGCATGCTGTAACAATATCGTCGATATAAGTAGAGTCTGTATTTGAAGAAATTGTGTTAGATAATGACTTACTTAATTTTGAGAAATATTTATTTCCCATATACAACAAGAAGCGTCGTATTTCTTGTTGAAACACAATGATAAGAGCTATAACACCAACACCGACAACCTGTCCCATGATTAGCGACATAAGCTCCATGTTTAATGCCGTCACAACTATCCATAGCAAATACAAGCAGGAGATACCTATAAAAATAGACATCACACTAGTTCCTCGTACCAGTTTATAAAGTTGATAAATAATAGTTGCTACAAGGATTACATCTAAAACATCAAGTATACCAAAATTAAGAATATTCATAACACTAAACTTTAATAAATTACAAACTAGTCATAGCTTCATATAGCTTTACCACATCACTAGCAGCCTTCACATCGTGTACTCTTAGTATATTAGCTCCTTTTGTTAGCAAGTGCCAATTTAACGCAGAAGTACCAATTAATGATTCTTCGGGTGTACAATCTAAGGTTTTATATATCATTGATTTTCGCGAAATGCCAACCAGCAACGGAAGCTCAAAAACATGAAACTCTTCGAACCTATTTAATAATTCAAAATTTTGTTTTACATCTTTCGAAAAGCCAAAACCTGGATCCAATATCAGTTGCTCAACACCTCTACTTCTAAGAAAGTCACATCGCTTTACAAAGTAACGAATAATATCACGAACTACATCATCATAGTTACAAAAATTTTGCATAGTTTGAGGTGTTCCCCTCATATTCATTGCGATATAAGGTAAATTATATTGCGCTGTCACATCTATAATCTTATCATCTAACTCTCCAGCGGTTATATCATTCACAATTACAGACCCAAAACTTTTATAAACCTCTTTTATTACCTCTGAGCGAAAAGTATCTACAGATAAAACCAAATCAGGAAACTTTTTTTTAATAACTTCTATAGCACTACACACTCTTTTAATTTCCTCCTCAACAGGAACATCAACTCCATTAGGACGTGAAGAATATCCTCCCACATCAAAAATTGAAGCTCCATTTTGAATATCTTCTTCAATTTTTTTGACCATAGTATCAAAACAAAAAACTCTCGACCCTTCATAAAAAGAGTCGGGAGTTATATTTATGATACTCATTATACTACTCCTAGAGAAATTATGTAAAACACCTCCTAAGTTTATATATAACTCTTTCATAATTTTATAATTTTTCATTCAAGGTATTATGTAAACGCCATAGAAAATATCATAACATCCTGTGGATAAAATATTATGATATTTTTATAGCTTTTTTCATAATTTTTATTTCACAGATACAACTTCTATAGCAGCACCAAACTGAAGTACAGGCAAACGTCTAGTTTCTAACAACCTCTGAGAGTTATCGAACAGCTTACATGTTGACATATCAGCAACACGAAGTGTAGCAACAGTTTTTACTACTTTTTTACCATAATCTACAGTTTCTTCTTTCACATTACCTTCTGGTGTTACAACTAACAATATTGGCTCTCCAGATACATCCATAGCATCAACAATACCAATATTTTTTGTAAATCTACACACCACATAATTAGCCTCTCCATCTTTAGGAACCACATCAAAAATATAATCCTTTATTATTGTAGTTTTCTTTCCTACAAAAAGAGAAAGATATTCATCTTCTATACGTTTCATTTCGTCAATAGCAGCTCCAAGACCTGCTCCAAAAGCATTCTCTGAACTTTCCCCTGTAATCAAATCAAAACGTCTTTTTCTTAAAGTAAAAATTGTATTTGCCGCATCACGCGCCATTTCATCGACACTTTTTTCTGACACAGTGACTTTATCCACACTTACAATAGGACTAATACTTAAATCTGAAAATGAAGGTAAATTAATTTGTGCTGTTTTTGAGTACTCTTTTGTTTCATTTTCAGTTTTTATGTCCTCTCCCTCAACATCCAAAGATGTAACTGTTGCATCTGACACTACATAAATATTCGAAACATCACCTTCTGTATAAGTAGACAGTGAACCCGACAATATAGTGTAAGACTCTCTGTCACTTAAAGGAGCTACAACACCTAAAAATTGTTGGGAATACTTAGCATAAGGACCTTTTTCTATTTTTTCATGCGCTACTTTAAGAACAACTTTGATTCCTGTTTGTGGTAAAATATAAGGTATATTTACTTTTTCTACTTTCCCACTTATTTGCGCCATACTTACACTAGGCACAATAACAGTAAGCCCTAAAACTAAAAGATTTAAAATAATTTTATTCATACATAAATAATGATTAATGATTAATGATTAATGATTAATGCCGATAACATCGACATTTGTAGAACCATAACAAGCAGTCAAGAAGATTTATATAAATGCATTTTAACACTCTATAAATCATGCTTATTAAGGGCAAATATAACAATTTTTTACTATAAATTAAAATTTAAGATAAAAATCTTTTGTTAAATTTTTATATTTTTCAGTATAACTATGTCTTTCGCCTTCTTCAATAATCATTTCATCGAAATTTGGTTCAACCTTATTTTTTGAAAACTCCAACAAAACACGCTTCACAGGTTTTCGTGAACGACCTCTCACATCTAACCTACGCACACAGTAAAGTCCCTTTAAAGCTGCCATGGCTACAAATAAATTTGCTTCTTCATAAGGGAAAATTGCACTAAACAAGCCGTCTTCGGACAGAAGTTTTATAACACCTTCTATTAAATCCTCATAAGGTAACAACTCCGCATGACGAGCTACAGTTTTCTTTAACTCCATATTTTTCAATGAGTTTAAAAAATAGGGCGGATTAGAAATTATTAAATCATAAGTCACTGTACTGCTATGAGCAAAATTCTGAAAGGTTGCATTCGCCACATTCAAGCGATTAGACCACTGTGAAATTTCAAAATTATCCGTCATCTGCTCTGCTGCATCCTTATCTATCTCAACAGCATCTATTATAACATCAGGGTTTCGTTGTGCTATCATCAATGAAATAACACCTGTCCCTGCACCAACATCAAGCATACGCTTTCTTTGCTCACAATTAGCCCATGCCCCGATTAATACGCCATCCGTACCAACCTTCATAGCACACTTATTATGATAAACTCGAAATTGCTTAAATTGAAAGAAATCTATATTCATAAATTTTAAATAAAAAACTACTCTGTTACAAACATACCTGTAATCCCCGCACCAAACAGAGCGTAATCGTATTTAACAGGATCATTAGCATCAAATTCTCTTAATGCTGCTGTAATTTGCTCAACACTTTTCCAGTCGTTCTGTTTTCTTGTCAAAAGCCCCATCATTCTGCCCATATTTCCTGTGTGAACATCCAACGGAAGATATAAAGCGCTCATAGGTATCGTTTGCCAAAGTCCAAAATCTACTCCCAAATCGTCCTTTCTAGCCATCCAACGGATATACATATTCAACCTTTTACATGCAGCACCTTTAGCTATTGACGAGAGATGTTTCTCGACCCTTTTAAGGTGTTCCATAGAAAAAAACAACTCCCAAAAATCATTTAACACAACGCGCATATCACCCGACTCAGCATAACTTTTTTCGAAAAAGTCGCCTATACCTCCATGCTCTTTATATATCATCCTTAGAGCCATCACAAAATATGTAAAGTCACCTCCATTAAAGGTTCTATGCACATAGTTAACAAGATTTAAAATCTCATCATCACTAGCCTCCATTACAAAACGATAAGGCTCATTACCCATAAATGACATCATTCTATGCGCACTCTTAACAATGGCCTTTCTATTACCCCAAGCTATAGTTGAAGCTAAAAACCCAGCTATCTCTATATCGTTTTTATCACTAAAAAGGTGAGGCACACTTATAGGATCGTCAGTTATAAAATCTGGAGTGTTAAATTTTAACACAAGCTCATCTAGACTTTCTTTTATCTCCACGTTCACCATCATCTTCTATATTACTATTTTACCGTCAATAATTTCTATTTGCCTATCAGACATTTCCGCAAGGTGAGTATCATGAGTTACAAGAACTATGGTAAGTCCTAGTTTATCTCTCAAATCAAAGAAAGTTTTATGCAACTCCTCACGTGTTTTGCTGTCAAGATTACCAGAAGGTTCATCTGCAAACAAAACCTCAGGGTCATTCATCAATGCTCGCGCTATAGCAACTCTTTGAGCTTCACCTCCTGAAAGTTCAGCAGGTTTGTGAGTACTTCTTTGAGCTACTCCTAAGATTTCAAGAATCCCCAAAGCCTTTTTCTCTGCCGCCTTAGTATCTGCACCTGCTATCATTGCTGGTATAAGCACATTTTCTAAAGCACTAAACTCTGCTAAAAGATGGTGAAACTGAAAAACAAAACCTATATGCTTATTCCTGAAAGAAGCTAATTCATTTGAGGACATAGATTTTAAATTACGCCCTGCAATTTCTATACTCCCACTATCTGCCGTCCCTAGAGTCCCTAGTATATGTAGCAACGTACTTTTACCTGCTCCACTAGGTCCTATAATAGAAACTACCTCTTTAGGTTTTATTTCTAAAGTTACGCCTTTTAATACCTCTAACTCACCGTAACTTTTATGTATATCTGTACATTTAATCATATATATCTATATTAAAATTGTCCTACAAAAGACGAATATAACACTTTTGTAGGACAATAACAAAAATCGCATTTTGTGCAATACTAATTTCAACCTGCATAGGGCAAAAAACCAAAGTCTCTCTTTTTTCAAGAATGGTCTAGGAAATCTCTAACAGCTATGCTTTAACGCTTCCAAATTTTAAAGCCTCATCTTTTAATTTTATAAAATTCACCATAGGTACCGCTATGGCTTATTTTATAAAATCAAAACCTAAGGCTTTAAAATTCGAAATCGTTTAAAGCCTAGCTATTAGAGCCTCCCTTGATTTGCGGCGTTTTTTGAAATTTTAAGCGGAGCAACCTCGGGGGTTGTGAGCATTGAAATTTTAAAAAAGGTCGCAAAGATGAGCTGTTATTGGAAAAAGCATGAGCTAAGTCAGTTGCCGGTTAACTATGTATCTGTAGTTGAGGGAATGGGATCGTAATACCCTTCTCCTTAAACTGCGCGTGTGCTTTTTCTCTTAAATCAGCTTTCACACCATAATAATTAGCTTTATTTGTCCAAGCTAAAACTTTTAAGTTTACAGAACTATCAGAAAGCTCAGCGACAATAATAGAAACGCCTTCGCTGTGAAGAACCCTAGCATCAGCATTAATAATATCCATTAAAATAGCACGTGCTGTATCTACTGAATCACCATAATCAATACCTATAACTTCATCAACACGTCTCTTATCCTCTTTAGTATAGTTAATAAGAGTCTGAGTAGATAAATCACTATTAGGAATCATAATACTTATATTATCAAAAGTCATAAGTGTAGTAGTAAAAATACCTATCTCTTTAACAGTACCTCTATATCCACCTGCTGCTGTTTCTATTTCATCACCTAGAGTAAAAGGCTTAAGGAACAGCACGATAATACCACCTGCAAAATTTTGCAAAGAACCCTGTAATGCCAAACCAATAGCGAAACCAGCACTGGCAAGTACTGCAATTAGAGAAGTTGTATCTACTCCAAGTATACCTATAATTACAACAAACGAAATTACTTTTAAAGAAATCTTAACTGATTTAGCTAAAAAAGCTCTTACCGAAGCGTCAACATCACGCTTTTCCATTATAAGAGTAAGACTTTTCACTAAAAAATTTATAATAGCCTTAGCTGCAAAGTAAATTAAAATAGAGAAAAACACCTTTGTTGCAAAATCTTGTAGCTTTGACAAAAATTCAACCCAAAGAACCTGAGTACTTGTTCCTGTTCCAGTTCCTAACAATGTTCCGATAGCTGAATCAACAACATCAGCAGGGTTTATAGTGTTACCTACAACACTTGTAGAATCAACAATTTCCGTTACTACTTTTGTAGAATCCATAATTCATTTATTTAATAATTAGTAAAATTTCATGACCTTATGAGCCATTTGAACTGCAAAATAAACAAATTTAAGTCAAATTTCAAAAAGTATTTTGTGGATAATTATATTTTTGAACTAGGAAGTGGATTCTAATTAGGAATTTAGACGACAAGCGACTAAATAATGTTTATTATTCTTCAGAACCGCCAATGTCCCAATTATTTTACACTACCTAATCCAATGACTGCATTCCTATTTTAGCAATATCATTTATCTTTTTAGTATTTATATGGTTCAACTCCATAAAGAAATAATTAATAGGGTCTATGCGCATACCTTTATATATTATTTCATAATGAAGATGAGGCATAAAAGACATACCTGTATTTCCACTATGAGCTATAATATCACCTCGTTTCACTTTCTGTCCTCGTTTTACAGTAGCTTTATTTAGATGCGAATAAACCGTTGAATAACCATTTTGATGGTCTAAAATAACTGTCAAGCCATTATTACTATAAGTAGGAGTAACTTCTTTTACTGTGCCATCTGCTGTAGCAAAAATACGACTATCCTCAGGCACCGTATAATCAACACCCTGATGTGACATTAATGTTTTATAAAAAGGATGTATACGCTGACCATAAGAAGTTGCTAGCTTTGTCAACTCTTTATTTGCTATGGGTTGAATGGCAGGGATATAATCCAATTCAGAACCTAATCTCTGCATTTTAACTTGTATTGAATCAAAATTATTGGTTATAGCATTTGTCTTTTGTTCCACTCCTTTTAGTTTCTTAAAAAAAATAGCAGCTAGCTCATTGTTTCTTTTCCCAAATAGTTCTTCCTCGTCTATAAATTCAACTTCTTGTGTAGCATAAGGCAATGCTTCAAAAAGTACGGAATAAATATCTCTATCCCTATCTTTTATTGCATTTAAAACGCCATCCAGTTTCTCATACTCTTGCGAAAGCATCTCGTACTGATTCTTTAACAATGTATTAGTTTTACGTATCTCACTTTCTGCAGGAGTATCAAAGAAAATAGAAAACAAAAAGTAACAACCTATAGCCATACCTAACATAGGGATTAGGTAAAACACCAATCGTAATATTTTCTTTATAATTAATATTTTTTTTCTTGCCATATTTTCTATTTTTTAAAAGGGGAGTTCTGGAAGCACTCTAAACTACTGTTCATAAATTGTTTCTTTTACACTTTGAATTAACTCTTCATATTCTTCACTAGTCATATTTCTAGCAAGATAATTTATAGGGTTTACATGTTTATCTTTGTATAATACTTCATAATGTAAATGAGGTCCAGATACGACACCTGTACTACCTAAATCAGCAATAAATTCACCTCTAACAACTTTCTGTCCGTTCTTTACATGAGATTTTTTAAGATGAGCATATTTAGTTTTATAACCAAAACCATGATCTATGATAATTATATTACCATAGCCTGACTTTCTTCCACTAAAGGTTACAGTACCCGATGCTGTGGCATAAATAGGGAGTCCTGTAGGCGCTGTTAAGTCAACTCCGTAATGAAATATTCGTCTTCTGTACACAGGGTGTATTCGATATCCATACGCCCCTACACTATTTGTTAATTTTGTTCTATCCAAAGGCCAAATGGTAGGTATAGCATCAACCATTTTACTTTTATCTTTTGCTAATACGTTTATAGAATCCAAAGAAATAGATTGCAAATACAAATCTGCTTTTAAATTATTTATATCTGACCATAAATTTCCTAGCATAAAGCTAAATTTATTAGCTGAATAAATATCTGAATAATCATCAAAAATATAAGAATCACTGAAATTTGCAGTTGCTGTATCTAGCGCAAACATAGTCCTATAAATACCATTATCACGATTTTGAATTTCTTTTAGCTGTTCATTAGTAATACTTATTTTATTAGCAAGCAGTCTATATTTCACCAAAAGCTCATTATTCTCTTTTGTAAGACTGTAAGCCTTAGGAGAATACATAAAATTAAACACTACAAAATTCACTGTAGACGCAAGTATAAAGCCAACAACAACATTACGCATAAATCTATATGATTTATCACGTAAATAGTTTCTATGTTTATATGTCAGTTTAAAAATGTTCTTCATCTTAATTTTATTACAACAAATTCTGTAGGGGAACTATCTGTGCATATTTCAGCCTACAAAAACACGTTATATCTTTAATAAATTATCACTCTCTTTATTTGAATTTTACAAAGTTAAAAAAAAACATTAACTTTGCACTCTTAGTTAAGAACGAATTTAGCGTAACATAAATTATGTTCACTTTTTTACTTCTTCTATTTTACTGATATTTCACGCTAAATATCTTCGAGTTTAATTATTTATCTTTATTAATTATAATATGAATAGCACCAAAATTAGAGAGACTTTTTTAGAATTTTTTAAAAGTAAAGAACACGCAATCGTGCCTTCTGCTCCTATGGTAATTAAAAACGACCCTACATTAATGTTTACAAATGCAGGGATGAACCAATTTAAAGATCTTTTTCTAGGAAACTCTCCTATAGTAAAAAGTAGAGTTGCGGATACTCAAAAATGTTTACGCGTTTCGGGTAAACACAACGACTTAGACGAGGTTGGTCATGACACTTACCACCACACTATGTTTGAAATGTTAGGAAACTGGTCTTTTGGTGACTATTTCAAAAAAGAAGCTATAGAATGGGCATGGGAACTTCTTGTTGACATTTACGGACTTGACAAAGACCGTATCTATGCTACAGTTTTTGAAGGCAGCAAAGATGACAATGTGGATTTTGACAATGAGGCTTACGACCTATGGGCTAAATTCCTACCTAAAGATCACATCTTAAACGGAAACAAAAAAGACAACTTCTGGGAGATGGGCGAAACAGGTCCTTGTGGTCCTTGTAGTGAGGTGCACTATGACTTACGCTCTGACGAAGAACGTGCTCAGGTTGATGGAGCTACTTTAGTAAATAAGGACAACCCTCTAGTAATTGAGATTTGGAACTTAGTATTTATGCAATTCAACCGTAAGGCTAATGGCTCACTAGAAAAACTTCCTAAGTCTCACGTTGACACAGGTATGGGTTTTGAGCGTCTTTGTATGATTATCCAAGGTAAGAAAAGTAACTATGACACTGACGTATTCCAAGTTTTAATACAAAGACTATCTGAGCTTAGTAGCATACCTTATGGTAACGATAAAATGGTAGATATCGCTATGCGTGTGATTTCTGACCACCTTAGAGCTATAGCTTTCTCTATTGCTGACGGTCAAATTCCTTCAAATGTAAAGGCTGGTTACGTTATCCGTCGTATCCTTCGTCGTGCTGTACGTTATGGTTACACTTACCTTAACTTTAGAGAGCCTTTCATGTGCAAGCTAGTACCTCGTCTTGTTGAACAATTAGGAAATCAATTCCCTGAACTAAAAGCTCAACAAGTTCTTATTGAAAGAGTTATCGAAGAAGAAGAAAATTCATTCTTACGTACGCTTTCAACTGGTATCTCCCTATTAGAGACTGTTATCGCTAAAACTAAAGAAAGCGGCAACAGTGTTATTGGTGGTGTTGAGGCATTTACTTTATATGACACTTACGGATTCCCTATAGACTTAACAGAGCTTATTGCTAGAGAGTCAGATATGACTGTTAACCTTGAAGAGTTTAATGTTGAGTTAAACAAACAAAAAGAACGTTCACGTAGTGCAGCAGCTATAGAAGCTGGTGACTGGGTAGAGATTATCCCTATCACTGAGAGCATCTTTGTTGGTTATGACTTCCTAGAAGCAGATATCAAAATTGCAAGAACTCGTAAGGTTACTTCTAAAGGTAAGACTTTCTATCAGTTAGTATTTACTGAGACTCCATTTTACGGTAACTCAGGTGGTCAGCTAGGTGATAAAGGTTACATAGAAAGCGACTCAGAGAAAATACAAATTGTAGACACTCTAAAAGAAAACAACCTTACTGTTCACATAGTAAACACTCTTCCTGAGGATATTACAGCAGACTTCAAAGCTGTTGTTGACAAGAAAGCGCGCACGGCATCTGAGAATAACCACACTGCAACTCACCTTCTACAAAAAGCTCTTCAAGAGGTGTTAGGTGATCACGTTGAACAGAAAGGTTCTATGGTTTCTCCTGATGTGTTAAGATTTGACTTCTCTCACTTCCAAAAGGTGACTCCTGAAGAAATACACCAAGTTGAAAGACTTGTAAACGGCTATATTCGTGCTAACTCTCCTTTAGAAGAAAACAGACAATGCACACTTGAGCAAGCTAAAGAAATGGGTGTTATGATGCTTTTCGGTGAAAAGTATGGTGACGTTGTTCGTTTAGTGAAATTTGGGGAGTCTGCTGAACTTTGTGGAGGTACTCACGCTAAGGCTACAGGTCAAATAGGTATGTTTAAGATTAAATCTGAGGGTGCTATCTCAGCAGGTGTTAGACGTATTGAAGCTATTACTGGTGAAGTAGCTTTTGAGATGCTTATCTCAGTAGAAGAAATGGTTACTAACATCCAACGTATGATTAACTCACCAAAAATCATCCCTGCAATAGAGAAGATGATGAAAGAAAGTAGTGAGTTAACTAAAGAGATGGAGGTTCTTAATAAGAATATCGCTAAGCAATTTGCTGCTGATATCAAGAAAAGCCTAGAGGAAAAAGACGGTTACTTATGGTATATTGACAATTTAAATATCAAACCAGAACGTGTAAAAGATACTGCTTTCTTACTTCGTGCTGAAATTCCTAACCTTGTATTTATTGTAGGTAATGAAATGGATTCTAAACCTTCATTAATTATTGCTTTAGGTGATGAGGTTATCGCTAAAGGTGTTGCAGCAGGTAAAGTGGTTAAAGAAACTTCTAAAATCATCAAAGGTGGTGGTGGCGGTCAAGCTACTCTTGCTACTGCTGGTGGTAAAGATTGTTCTAAACTTGGTGAGGCTATCGAGAAATCTAGAGAGATTATCGCTAGCGCTTTAGGCGTTGGGTGCTAGGCACTAGGTGATAGGTGATAGGTGATAGGTGATAGGTGATAGGTGATAGGTGATAGGTGTTGCGACAAGCGACTAAATATTGCAAGAGAGTGACCCAAAAGGTTGCTCTCTTTTTTCTATAATAGGATAAAATAATTATTTCTTCTTTGACTTGCGTTAATAAAATAAATGTACTATTTTTGTACATAATAACAACATATTTCAACCATTTATTTTTTTAGCAATGTTACTACTTTCAGTTACTGAATTTAGAAATAACATCAGCAAGTATCTACAAATGGCACTTACTGAGCGCATTGCTCTTAAAAGCAAAGGCGGCATCATAGAACTTACACCTAGTAAAGATATACGTACAACAAACCCATCTCCAAGTGGTGATTCATTTTGGGATGAAGCTCAGAATTTAGATCAACTTAATAAAGATATTGAGGAATCAAAGAGCATTAATATATCTAAACTAAAATCTTACAGCTCTATCGAAGAACTTAAAAAGGATTTAGACCTATAATCCCCCTAACTAAACAATCAATCCTCAACCAAATCAAACACTGCTATCACCTGAATTTCCATATTATCATTTATGAAATTATCTTTGAGTCCATCTATAAATTTTGTAGACTTATAGGTTATACCCCATTCAGTGCGATTAATATTTATAGGCTCCGAAACAGCAAACAGCACGCCATCTTTTTGAATACAATTAATATAGCTCTCATAATTCTTATTACTAAAAGTTCCCCAAAGGGGAAGCTATGATAATTGGTTTTATTCGAAAACGTTAAAATCCAATTACAATAACTACCCCTAAGTAAATATCACTGTCTTATTACCATAAACAAGAATCTTACGTTCTATGTGTTTTTCTACAGCGTGAGACAATACGATCTTCTCTATGTCACGTCCTTTATGTATCAAGCTAGCTACAGAATCTCTATGTGAGACACGTGTTATATCTTGCTCAATAATAGGACCTGCATCTAAGTCGTTTGTAACATAATGGCTTGTAGCACCTATAAGTTTCACACCACGTTCGAAGGCTGCATGGTAAGGTTTAGCACCTATAAATGCAGGTAAGAATGAGTGATGAATATTGATAATCTTATTCTTATATTCATTAATAAATGTAGGTGATAAAATCTGCATATAACGAGCTAAAACAGCAAAAGTAATATTATTATCTTTCATCAGTTTTAGTGTTGCTGCTTCTTGCTCTAGTTTATTATCCTTTGTTATATTGAAAACATAATATGGGATATTAAACTGCTCAGCTGTAGCTCTAAGGTTTTCATGATTACTAATAATCATAGGAATTTCAACATCCCATTCCCCTGCTGTATAACGTGCTAATATATCAAATAAACAATGCGACATTTTTGATACAAATAACGCCATACGTGGTGTCTGATCATTAAAATATAACTGATACGTCATATTATATTTGTTGGCATACAACAATTCAAAGGTCTCAGCTATCTTATCTGCTGGAATTATAAAATCTTCAAGCTCCCATTCCACACGCATAAAGAATATTTTTTCTAATCTATCAACGTGTTGAGCTAAGTATACAATATTACCTCCATTGTCTGTTATAAAAGTTGTTATTGTCGACAAGATACCCTGTTTGTCAGGGCAATACAATAATAATATGGCTTTTTTATGAATTGCGTCTCCTTTTGTCATTATCTATTATTTTCTAAATTATGTAAGTCTTAAGTAATTATTCTAAACTACTTTACAATCACAAATATATAATTTTTTTTGTGAAAATTACCATAATATCCAATAAAATTGAACATAAAGTTAAAAGAACTCTTTACATTGATAATTATTAATGCGAATCAGCAGTTGAAAACAACTATCTGATTCATGTTTAAACTTGTATTATATTTATTAATAGTGAACAAAATTCATCATTAAAAATTTGCTCATCTCCTTAAAAATCAGTATCT
>JAWXTP010000020.1:0-32320 GCA_044433415.1 Rikenellaceae bacterium | reverse complement strand
TTTTCCCAATAACGGCCTACATTTTTCACCTTTTCCGAAAAAGAAGTGCTCACAACCTCGAGGTTGCTCCGCGTTCTTTTCCGAAAAACGCAAAAAATCTAAGCCATTCTTGGAAAAAGCGGACACTCGTGGACGTTATGTACCGCTCATGGTATGCAAACTTAGTGTTAGGTAAAGGCGACAAGCGACTGAATACGACAAGCGACTGTGTGTTAATAATTGAAAATGTATATATATGGCAAATGTTAAACAAGTTACAGATGCAATTTCTGTGATAAGCGTTAATGATAGACGCAAAGAGTTATTTGAGAATATGTGGCCTATACCTAATGGTGTGGCTTACAATTCTTACCTTATAAAAGCTGAAAAAACAGCTTTATTAGATACAGTGGAGTCAACAGTAGGTGCTGGATTCTGTGATGCTGTAGTGTCTTTACTTGATGGGAGAGAGCTTGACTACCTTGTTATTAATCATATGGAGCCTGACCACTCTTCTGAAATTAAAGAAGTTGTCGCTAAGTTCCCTAATGTGCAAATTATAGGTAACAAGAAAACATTTAATATCCTTAATAACTACTATGCATTAGCAAATAATACTATAGAAGTTAAAGATGGTGACACTCTATCTCTAGGTGATAAAACACTGAAATTTGTGTTTACTCCTTTTGTGCACTGGCCAGAAACTATGGTTACCTATGTTGTAGAAGATAAAGTATTGTTCTCTGCTGATGCCTTTGGTTCTTTCGGTACTCTTGATGGTGGCATGTTCGATGATGAACTAGAATTCGATAAATACTACCTTAACGATATGAGACGTTATTACTCTAATATCGTGGGTAAGTATAGCAACATGGTGCAAAAAGCCTTCGCAAAATTAGCCACTGTAGATATTTCTGTTATTTGCCCTTTACATGGTCCTATATGGCGCGAAAATCCTGCTAAAGTGCTAGGTCTATATGATATGTGGAGCAAGCATGAAGGAGAAAACGCTGTAGCAGTATTCTATGCCTCTATGTATGGTCATACAGCTATCATGGCAGACTATATAGCTCAGGAATTGTCAAACTGCGGAGTCAAAGATATTAGAGTTTATGACGTCTCAAAAACTCATGTTTCTTACCTTATCGCTGAGGTGTGGAGATGTAAAGGTATAGTGCTTGGTTCTTGTGCTTATAACGGATTTATGCACCCTATGATGGAGCAATTCGCACGCGAACTTGAACACTACTCAGTGAAAAATAAAGCTCTAGCAATCTTCGGCTCTCATAGCTGGAACGGTGGAGGTGTGAAAAACCTTAAGCTATTTGCTGAGAATAGCGGACTGGAACTTGTCGGTGAACCTGTAGATATACTTGGTAGACCTGATGAAGCTAAATTGCAAGAGTGTAAACAAATTGCTGAAGCTATGGCTGCTAAAGTTTTGTAATAGGATTTAGAAGTTTCTTACATAAAAGCGTTTATCAAGATGATTTAAAATCTCTTGATAAACGCTTTTTTTGTAAATTATTTATTTTTGTCTTGTATATTAGACATAAAATACTTATTTTTGTCCTATATATAAGACAAGTTTTGTTATTTTATGTAATATATAGAAGACAATAATATGGAAAAGCGAATAGTAAAGATTATTATCAAGGAAAAGCAGGAGCAGATATTGAAGATTAAACTTCAAGAAAGACCTATTTTTTTGGAAGATAAATGCAATTATGTATTTGTAGGGATAAGGCGTGCAGGAAAGTCATTTTTAATGTTTCAACGTATCTTGTCGCTTATTAAGAAGGGTGAAGCCTTGATTGAGAATATCCTTTATATAAACTTTGAAGATGAGCGCATAGCAAATATAAAATCCGAAGAGTTAGGTGTTATAATCGATAGCTATAGGGAATTGTATGATTATGAACCTATAGTGTTTCTTGATGAAATACAAAATGTTGATGGCTGGGAAAAGTTTGCTCGTAGACTAGCTGACTCAGGTTATCGTCTTTACATCACTGGAAGTAATGCCAAGATGTTAAGTCGGGATATAGCAACAACTTTAGGAGGGCGTTTTATCATTAAAGAGGTGTTTCCTTTTTCGTTTAGTGAATTTTTGCAGATAAAAGGTGTTGAGCTAGATAAGAACTGGGAATTTGGTAGCGTGAGAAATAAAGTAGTACAACTTTGGGAGGAGTATTTCTATTTTGGTGGTCTTGCAGAAAGTTTTGATTTAGTAGATAAACGAGGTTGGCTTAACTCCTTATATCAGAAGGTTCTTTTTGGTGATATAGTAGCGCGTAATGCAATTAGGAATGAGGAGGCTATACGTTTGTTATCTAAAAAATTAGCAGAAAGTGTTATGCAGCCTACAACTCAGTCACGTCTACAGCATATAGTGAGTTCTAGTGGTGCAAAAGCATCTCGGTCTACGATAATAGATTTCTTGAAATATATGAGGGATGCTTATCTGATTTTTGGCATTTCAAATTATACTGATAGTATTACTGAGAAAGAAAGCTCCCAGAAGCGTTATTTCTTTGATAATGGTATTCTTAATATATTTTTAGTTGATGGGAATACAAAGCTCTTGGAGAATGTTGTTGCTATAGATTTGTTAAAGGAATATGGTTTAGGAGACTTGTTCTATTACAATAGAAATGTAGAAGTTGACTTTTTTGTACCACGTGAGAAATTAGCTATTCAAGTATCATTTGATATTTCAGATGATGCTACCTTTAATCGCGAAACACGAGCTTTAGTGAAGTTGTCAAAGGCTTTTGAGCTACAAAGAGCAGTGATTATTACTTCTAATGAAGAAAGTGAAGTTGAAGTCGACGGACTTACCATAGAGGTTATTCCTGTCTGGAAGTGGGTGTTAGCCTATAGCTTGTAGCTTGTAGGGCGACAAGCGACTAAAGAATGATTGATAGCGACAAGCGTGGAAAACATTCTCAGAATTTTCACAAAGTTTTCTTAGCAATTTTTAGTCGCTTGTCGCGACCCCTGTGACCTCTTTGACCCTCCAGTAATCTTTCCAGCAATCTTTCCACGCTTGTCACCCCTACAAGCTACAAGCTACAAGCTAAATTACAGCGTAATTTCTACGCGAGAGCTGTTTTTGTACCCAGCGCGAGTAGCGACAACAGTAACACTATCGCCTTTTATTAGACCTTCAATAGGTTCTGTGTATATCATCCAAGCATTAGTGCCCTTTCTGCCCTTGCCATTAACCTTATAAACTATCGAAGCACCTTTATTGTCGGAACTTAACACTAATTTATCCTTTTTATGTGTTATAATAGGCTCGTTAAGAGTAGGTTGAATGGTGTCAGGAAGCATTATGTTTCTGTTTTCCTGTTCTGTAAGTAGCCAACGAGGATTCTCTTTTTTACCCATTTGTCAAACTCTTTTCTCATACGTTCAATATCTTTCTGATACTGAGGTTCGTTGATAAGGTTATTGACGTTGTGAGGGTCGTTGATGTCGTCATAAAACTCCTCTTGAGGGCGATTTTCAGCATCAAACCATAACATCTGAGCGTCGTTTAGTTCGCCTTTCTCTAGAAGGTCTAGCATGCTAAGCATAAGAGGCATGTTGAAACGATATTGTACAGGTATGTAATTAGAATTGTCAGCATAATTATAGTTACGAATATAGCGGAACTGATGGTCTCTAATAGCGCCTTGTTTGTCGCGTTGTTCGTCCATTCTGTCTCTAGCGGCATAAACATACTCTCTATCCTTTTTAGCTTCATATTCGCCTAAAAGTGCTTGTCCTTGCATGTATTTAGGAGGTTTAACACCACCAAGAGAAAGTATAGTAGCAGGGATGTCCACAAACATAGATAGTCTATCATCTATAGTACCACTTTTATAACCATCAGGGAATTTCACCATAAAAGGCACGTGAGTACCACTTTCATAGATAGCTCTTTTTTGGCGTGGTAGAGGTCCACCATTGTCAGAAAGGAACATGATTATTGTGTTGTCATATTCTTCTGAATCTTTCAGTTCGTCTACTAGTTCTTGAAACTGTTTATCCATACGAGTAATGTTGCTATACATGACAGCTATATCGCGCCTCACTATGTCATTATCTGGATAGTAAGGAGGGACTGTCACATCGTCAGGGTTAACGTACAGTTCTTCTTTAGCTTGAAGCCAGACATTACTTTCGTGAGTTATGCCAAGGTTTACTATAGAAAGGAAAGGCATATTTTTGTCAGGTCTATTTTCCCAATGGGCGCTACCGCTAGCATCATCCCACATAGACATAGGAGTATTAAACTGCCAGTCCTGTTTTACTTTGTTAGTACAATAGTAACCAGCGTTACGCATAAATTCTGTATAACCTTTTACCTCGTCAGGTAGTACAACTTGATAAGGTATAATGTCAGTTGGTAGCTGTTCTGTCTTAGGGGTGTATGTTCTCATGTAGTTAGCACCTAGAGCCGAAGGGTACATCCCAGTTATTAGAGCAAAACGGCTAGGGGCACTAACACCCACAGTAGTATGCATATCAGTAAAGCGTATACTTTGTTCAGCAAATTTATCAAGGTTTGGAGAAACAGCCACAGAGTCGCCATAACATCCTAAATATAAACTAATATCCTCACATACGATAAAAAGGATATTAGGTTGTTTTTTTATTTCACCATGAGCATTAGGGCTTAAACAAGCTGCTGTAATCCCCGAAATAATAGCTAGTTTTGTTTTCATTTAAGTTAAGTATTGTTTATATACAAAAGGCTGACCACCTATATAGTAGTCAGCCTTTTAAATAATGTATTTTTATATGCAGCCTGCATAGTTGGCAAAAACTCAAGTTGTCTCTTTTTTCAAGAATGGTCTAGGGAATCTCTAACAGCTATGCTTTAACGCTTTCAAAATTAAAAGATGATTCTTTAAAATTCGAAATCGTTTAAAGCCTAGCTATTAGAGCTTCCCTTGATTTTTGCGTTTTTGTTCATTTTAAGCGGAGCAGCCTCGACGGCTGTGAGCATTGAAATGAACAAAAAGGTCGCAAAGATGAGCCGTTATTGGAAAAAGCGGAACCCAAGCTCCTGCCGGAAAACCAACTTAACTTAAGCTAATTCAGCTTTTAATTTGGCAATCTTCTCATCAGCAGTAGCATTAGCTGCTTCAAACTCTTCTTTAGAAGCCATGTCAACTTTCACACCGAAGTAGAACTTAATCTTAGGCTCTGTACCAGAAGGTCTCATAGAAACTATAGTACCATCTTCAGTTAAGTATTGAAGTACGTCACTAGTTGGAAGATCAATATCGAAAGCCTCACCAGTTACTGTATCAAGACCTTTTGAAGTTTTGTAGTCAAAAATCTTAACTACTTTACTACCTGCAAGGCTAGTAAGAGGGTTTTCTCTATAGTTAGTCATGATAGCTTTAATTTCTTCTTGACCGCTCTTACCTTCTTTCACTACAGAAACAAGACCTTCTTTGAAGAAACCAAATTTAGCATAAATATCGATTAATAAATCGTAAAGAGTCATGCCCTTAGTTTTAGCCCAAGCAGCACACTCAGCGATAAGCATACTTGCAGAGATAGCATCTTTATCACGTACGAAATCACCAGCTAAGAAACCATAACTTTCTTCACCACCACCGATGTAGTTTTTCACACCTTCATTTTTTAGGATGATGTCAGCGATGAATTTAAATCCTGTAAGTACGTTGTAGTGATCTACATTAAAGTGCTCAGCGATTTTGATAAACAACTCAGAAGTAACGATAGTTTTTACAATGAAGTCTTTACCAGTAAGTTTACCTAACTCTTGGTGTCTTGTTAGAAGATAGTAAATCAAGATAGCACCTGTTTGGTTACCGTTAAGAAGAATAAGTTCACCTTTGTTGTCTCTTATTGCGATACCAATACGGTCAGCATCAGGGTCTGTAGCCATTACTAAGTCAGCACCTATTTCCTCTGCTTTATCTGTAGCCATTTTAAGAGCTGATGCTTCTTCAGGGTTTGGAGAAATTACTGTAGGGAAGTTACCATCAGGAATTGATTGTTCTTCTATACAAGTAATAGCAGTAAATCCACATTCTTTAAGTATGCGAGGAACTAATACAGTACCAGTACCGTGAATAGGAGTATAAACGATTTTGATGTCGTTGTTAGCCGCTACAGCCTCAGGAGAAAGTCTTAGAGAAAGTACTTTATCTAAGTATATCCTGTCAAGATCTTCACCTACCATAGTGATATTTTCGCTGTTACCAGTCCACATAACGTCATTCACGTCAGTGATTTTCTCAACTTCTTTAATGATGTTAGTATCGTGAGGAGCAATTACTTGAGCACCATCAGCCCAGTAAGCTTTATAACCGTTATAGATTTTAGGGTTGTGCGATGCAGTTACTACAACACCACTTTGGCAGCCTAATTCACGGATTGCGAAACTTAACTCAGGAGTAGGTCTTAGAGACTCAAAAAGATATACTTTAAATCCATTAGCAGCAAAGATTTCAGATACTGTTTTACCAAATAAAGGGCTATTGTTACGAGAGTCGTAAGCTACAGCAACTTTAATTTGAGTGTCTTTAAACTCCATTTTTAAGTAGTTAGCAAGGCCTTGAGTAGCCATACCTACAGTGTAGATGTTCATACGGTTAGTACCAACACCCATGATGCCACGTAAACCACCAGTACCAAATTCTAGGTTTCTGTAAAATGCTTCTACTAGCTCTTGTGGGTTTTCTTGTTGTAGTGTTCTAATTTCAGCTTTAGTTTCTTCGCTGTAATTTCCTGCAAGCCATTTTTCTACTTGGCTTTGCACATAATTGTCTAATTCCATAATCATTTATTTTTTGTGCGGAATTCTAAAAAAAAGCTCCTTAGAAGTTCCTTTATATTAATATATTAATTTTACCATAAGTAAGGATGTTTCGGGGAGTCCTTAAGTGTTCCCCCTTACTGCTTAACAAAACACTCCTATAAAATATACTTACAAAAATATGAATTTTTTTTAATATTACAAGAATTTTTCCTTACAATTTTTTCATGATTTTTGCATGTTTCTTTGTGTTTTACCTTAATTATGCCTTATTTTACCATGAAATATTACATAACGCATTAATTATCAATACACTTAGAGATTGTAATCAATTTTTAAGTATTTGTTTCAATATGTAATTAAGTTGTAGTGTTATTATTTTCTTTATAATATATTTTTTAGGGTTCATGGTTTTGAGTGTGAGAGTAAGTGGCATATTTAGCGAAAAAAGTACTTTTAGGAAAGAGCATAAAAAATAAATAAAAAATATTTAAGTCATGAAAAAAATCTAATTATATGATAATCTACAGATTGCAAATTAGGAATAAAGGAAATGAAAAAAACAAGAGAAAACACATTTTTTTTTTGGAAATATTTTTACAATCTTTGTACTCGGTTATTTGCCGAAAAATGTTTTTTAACCAATTCGATAATTTTTCTTTATATCTTATGTATAAAGAAAAACTGATTTTACAATTACAAATATGTCTCAAAATTTAACATCTTATAATGAAATATGGCATAACTGCCTTAAAACCATTAAAGAACAAACCTCTAACGAGGAGTTCAATAAATGGTTTAAGCCTATTGTGCCTATAAGTTTTGATGGAGAAATTTTAAGGTTACGTGTACCTAATGAAAACTACGCTAAGCAGATAGAGAAGAACTATATTTACATCTTAAAGCCTATAGTGTGTCAAAAATTTGGGGAGCATACACGTTTAAAATATGCTGTACCTGTTGTAAATAATCAGCCTTCTTACGTAAATAGCAGTGCTTCGAGTGCTACAACATCTAGAGTGTACGACAATAAAACGAGTACACACAATGTTAACCCTTTTTCTAATAATGGGGTCAGAAAAATTGTTGTTGATCCTCAATTAAATTTCGATTACACTTTTGATAATTACATTCAGGGGGAATGCAACTACTTAGCGCGTTCAGCGGCAAGAAGTATTTCTCAGAGTCCTGGGTTAACGCCTTATAATCCGTTATTTGTATATGGTGATTCAGGTTTAGGTAAGACTCACCTTGCTCAGGCTATAGGTATAGAGGTTAAGCGCCTTTACCCTGACAAGAATGTTTTATATGTAAGTGCTCATAAGTTTCAAGCTCAATATACAGATGCTGTACGTAAGAAAGAAGTTAACGACTTTATTCACTTCTATCAGATGATAGACGTATTAATCATAGATGATATTCAAGAGTTTGCAGGTAACAAGCCTGGTACTCAGAACACTTTCTTCAACATCTTTAATCACCTTTTCTTATCTAAGAAACAACTTATCTTAACATGTGACAAGTCACCTGCTGAGCTTCAAGATATAGAACAACGTCTGTTGACTCGTTTTAAGATGGGTCTTTCGGTGAGATTGACTTCACCTGATTTTGAGACTAAGGTAAAAATCATAAAATCTAAGTGTCAACGCCTTAATGTTAAGTTGTCAGATGAGATAGTAGAGTTTGTTGCTGAGAACATCAACGCTAACATACGTGAGATTGAAGGAGCTATATCTTCATTTATTGCTAATGCCACTTTATTAGGTCGTGCAGTAACTATAGACTTAGCGAAAGAGATACTTAGCGCTTATGTAACTTTCACGGTAAAAGAAGTAAATTACGCACAAATAGAAGAGGTTGTATGTGCTCACTTTAATGTTACGAGTGCAGATATAAAAAGTAAAAAACGTAATAGAGAGGTTGTGCAGGCGCGACAAACAGCTATGTATCTTTGTAAAACACATACCAACTTGCCTCTTAAAACTATAGGTGAATTTATGGGAGGTAAAAATCACGCTACAGTGTTACATTCATGTAAAACAGTGAATGCACTGCTAGAAACTGATAAGGCTTATAAAGCCCACGTTGAGCAAATCAATAAGAAACTAAAATAAAAAGTACTTAGGTACTGGAGTAAGAGGCAAACAAGAAGAGATTTTTGTTTGCTTTTTTTTGGATTGATATCCTGGTGTTCCAACCGTCCCAAGTAACAATAATCCCAAAACATTATTTTTTGCACACTTAGTTGAAAAATAACAGTATAACTATGCAAAAATTCACTATATTTGTAATCTAAAAATTAGTTATAACTACATATAGTCAGTTATCATAATAGGAGTTCCCAAAACTCACCTTAATTTAAAATTAATAAACATGAAAATAGCGATAATAGGAGCTGGAGCAGCAGGCTTTTTCTCAGCAATAAATATTAAAGAACAAAATAGCACACTTGATGTAACAATTTTAGAAGCATCTACAAGGGTGTTATCTAAGGTTGCTGTATCGGGTGGTGGCAGGTGTAACTTAACAAACTCTTTTGAGGGCATAAAGAACATGTCTACTGTCTATCCACGCGGTGATAAGTTAATGAAACGTGCCTTTAAGACCTTCAACCATAAACACGCCTATGAATGGTTTGAGTCTCACGGAGTGAAACTTGTTACCCAAGATGACAATTGTGTGTTTCCACGCTCTCAGGACTCCCAAGAGATTATAGACACCTTTCTTAGGCTTTCAAAAGAATATAACATCAAGATAAAAACATCACATAAAGTCTCTAATATCGAAAGTGAGAGCGGTAAGTTTAAGTTAACTTTTGCTAATGAGAACTTAGCTGTACAGACTTTTGATATTGTTATAGTAACTGTAGGTGGGAAGCCTACAGCTGAGGGGTTTGATATGTTTAGTTCTCTAGGTTTAGATATTGTAAAACCAGTACCGTCATTGTTTAGCTTTAACATTGCAGATACTAAGTTAAAGGAGCTTATGGGTACAGTAGTAGAGAATGCCACAGTGAAAATTCAGGGTCAGAAAATAAAGTCCTCAGGAGCATTACTAGTAACGCATTGGGGTATGAGTGGTCCTGCGATTCTGAAGCTGTCTTCTTACTATGCACGAGTGCTAGAGGATAGTGCTTATCGTGCCAAACTTTCCGTGAACTGGGTAGATAACACTAAAGAGCAGGATGTTGCTAGGGCAGTGGATGAACTTATCACAAAAAATGCTCAGAAATTAGTTACCTCTGCACGTCTTTATGGACTTCCAACACGTCTGTGGAATTTTCTACTAACTAAGGCTGGAATATCCGAAGAACGTCGCTTTGCAGAGCTAGGCAAGAATGGGATTAATAGGCTAGTAAATGTACTTACGAATGATGAATATGAGGTGACAGGGAAGAACCGTTTTAAGGAAGAGTTTGTGACTTGTGGAGGTATTTCTTTAGAGGAAATTAATATTGCAACTATGGTAAGTAAAAGATATGAGAATCTTTATTTCGCTGGTGAGGTACTAGATGTAGATGCTATAACAGGAGGATTTAATCTACAAGCTGCTTGGACTATGGGTTTTGTGGTAGCTTCGGAAATTCAGACTAAACAATAATTATCGACGTAAAAAAACATTCCGACAATTTTTAATGAAAGAGGATGACCCAAAGTACCCACAAAACAATTAACCCCAGCTACACGCTATGTAACAGGGGTTAATTGTTTTGTGGGTACTTTGGGGTCATTCTCTAAGATATCGCCCACGATTGACCGCTTTTTTTCAAGAAAGGTTCATATTTACAGCGTTATTGCGAAAAGCCTTCACTAAGCCACCGACACGAAACCCATATATCTATTAGTCGCTTGCGCCATGAGTTGAAACCCAGGTTTGTTACCATGAGCGTTACATAACGTCCACGAGTGTCCGCTTTTTCCAAGAATGGTTCATATTTGCGGCGTTTTTTGAAATTTCAAGCGGAGCAGCCTCGGGTGGCTGTGAGCATTGGAATTTTGAAAAAGGTCGCAAAGATGAGCCGTTATTGGGAAAAGCCTTCACTAAGCCACCGACGCGAAACCCACATATCTAATCGAAGTCGATGTTGTAGATGTCTTCAACGTGATTAAACAGTTCTCGGGTATTCAAATCAAGGTCTATAACCCTACCAGTTCTAATATCAAATATCCAACCATGAACATGAGGATATTGTCCCTCAGTCCAAGCCTTCTGTACATGATCTATCTTCAATATATTCAGACACTGCTCCCTCACGTTAAGCTCCACAAGTCTATCATATTTCTCTTGTAAATCTTCTATAGCATCTAGCTCAGCCCTATGAGTATGATACACATCGCGAACACTCTGCAACCAACCATTCAGCTGCCCCATATCCTTAGGATGTAGTGCCGCCTTTATACCACCACAGTCATAATGACCACATACAATGATATGCTTCACCTTTAAGTGCTCTACAGCATATTGTACTACAGCGTTTATGTTACTATCCGTATTCGTTACAAGATTCGCTATGTTACGATGTACAAATAGCTCACCAGGTTTCACCCCTAAGAGCTCCTCCGCAGAAACACGACTATCGCTACAGCCAATATATAAATACTCTGGATTCTGTCCACTTGAAAGTTTCTGGAAAAAATCAAAATCCTCCTTTAGTTTTTTGTCTATCCATTTCCTGTTATTCTCAAAAATCTTATGATACCACATTTTGTTAATTATTAAATATTAAAAAAGAGGCCTTAGGCGCATCAAAAGAGTGCTTACCTAAAGCCTCCTAAAGGAAACTAGTTCACTTGTATCTCATCTACAAAGATGTATGCTGGCTTGCCAGCTCCTGAATGCCATGCAGGAAGTGTGCCATTCTTAACTATCACCTGTACATAACGAGTCTGCACCTTATCAAAATCTAAAGTGTAGTCATATATACCATCTCTATCTTTAGCAGTTTTATCAGCTATCTTTTTTGATGCTATCTCTTTGAAAGTCTTACCATCATCCGACACTTTTACAGTTATTGAACGAGCATCAAATACCCAGTCGCCTTTTACAACATCTGTAGATATAGAAACACTACTTATCTCTGTAGTAGCTAGCAAATCTATCGTTGCATCAAGGTCATTACCCGAGAAACCTAACCAACGCCCTGTCTTAAAGTTAGTATCTCCCTTTAAACCATCTACTAACACACCAGCACCAGCAAATCTATATTCCTCATTAGGCTGTGCCTTCAAAGTTATAGGCTTCATAGAAGATTTTGAGAAAAACACCTCTTGAGTAAATGTGCGGCTATTGTTACCTGATGGGCGAATGATAGCACCTTTTATAACACAGTTCTCTCTAATTTCTATAGTACCCTCATATTTAGTACTTGCTGTTGTAGGTTCTGTACCATCTAAAGTATAATAAATATCACCACCTCCAAAGTTTACAAATTCCACATCTAAACATCCTTTCTCAGGATTGCTTTTTAGAGAAGTATTCAACTCAAAGATGTGTTTTGCAAAGTTAAATCCTAGCTGAGTGTAGTGGTCTGTCATTTTTATACAACGAGGTAGGAAGTTGTCATAATCTTTCTTCTCTTTGTTAGTCCATTGCACCTCTGACAAAGCTGCAAGACGAGGTAACAACATGTAAGTCAAATGACTAAATGTAGGCACATACTCAGTCCAAAGGTTAGCTTGAGCACCAAGAATATGTTTAGCTTGCTCAGCTGTTAACGACTCAGGAATAGGCTCATAGCTATAAACTTTCTCTAAAGGTAGGAAACCTCCAATTGCTAAAGGCTCATGCTTAGTGTCTGTAGTTTGGTAATAGTCAAAATAAAGGTGTGATGTAGGTGTCATAACAACATCATGACCTAGCTTAGCAGCTTCAATACCACCACTAATACCTCTCCAACTCATTACTGTAGCGTTAGGTGCAAGACCTCCTTCAAGAATCTCATCCCAACCTATGATGTGGCGACCTTTACTCTCTACAAAAGCCTCCATACGAGAAATCACATAACTTTGAAGATACTCCTCAGCAGAGTGAATCTTATCAGCTTTAATACCCTCTTTCTTGATACGTGCTTGGCACTTAGGACAAGTTTTCCACTTTGTTTTAGGACACTCATCACCACCTACATGTATGTACTCAGAAGGGAATAACTCGATAACCTCAGCAAGAACATCTTCTAAGAAATTCATAGCCTTGTCATTACCAGCACAGATAACATCATCAGAAATACCCCATTGAGTCCATGTTTTGTAAGGACCTCCTGTACAGCCTAGGTCAGGATATGCTGCAAGAGCTGCTAGTTGGTGACCTGGAAGGTCTATTTCTGGAATAATAGTTATAAAACGATCGTCAGCATAACTAATAAGGTCTTTCATTTGCTCTTGTGTGTAGAAGCAACCCTCACCATAAGGTTTACCATCGTATTCACCAGAGTTACGACCTATCACTGTTTGTTCACGCTTAGAACCTATAGACGTTAACTCAGGATATTTTTTAATCTCAAGTCTCCAACCTTGGTCGTCAGAAAGGTGCATGTGTAGTTTGTTGATATTGTGCATAGAGATAAGGTCTATAACTCTTTTTACAGAATCAACAGGTTGGAAATGACGTGACACATCTAACATAATACCTCTATATTCAAAACGTGGGTAGTCACTCACTGTAGCACTAGGAAGTTCTACATTTACATTAACACTACCAGCAGGTATAGACTTACGCAATGTTTGTGCTCCATAGAAAACACCAGCCTCAGTATTACCATTAATCTCTACACCGTCAGCAGCAACTACTAACTTATATCCTTCCTTATTCTCTATAGTATTATCAATACCTAACACAATAGATTTAGAGCCTGCTTTTGTTGTTATCTCTAATGCATAACCTAAGTTTGCTGCTAGGTCTTTAGATAACATCTTAGCTACATTTTCAAGTTTTGCATTTCCCTCAGGATATACAATAAATGTTGAAGGGCTAATTGTGAAACTGCCCTCATTATTGGTAATAATGTTTTGTGGCAACGGCACGACAGCATAGTCGGCTACTGCTTTAGGAGAGCTTGCACAGGATGCAAAAAGCGCCATCATAGCAAAAAGCGCCAATTTAATTTCAGTTTTTAACATGTCTACAAATTTAGGTTTATAATATCGGCAAAGATACAGCTTTTCTACTACAAATCAAAACTAAATTAATGAAAAACCATCGTATAGAAACAGATTACACAATATTTACAGAAAACTTTTTTTAAGTGAAACTATATATAAGTAGCGTAAAACAATTATTGGTGTGTTTTTAAGAGTACTATTGGGGATGAGATTTTTTGCTATGGAATCGAAAATATAGTGGTTCTATATAGAGATTCCATAGCAAAAAATATCGCCCCAAGAGTGCTGTTAAAAATATGGCAATAATTATTTTACTCTACTTTAATAGGTATAAAGATTTTATTTTAAAATATTTTATATATATTTGTGGTCTGAAATTTGACACATTATTAATAAAGGATACTTCTAAAGGCTAGTTTGTCAGCTTTTTTATTTGGAACAATATTAAATTAAAAGCTAATAACGATTTTTAGAAACACCTTGAATTTAAGTAAATTTAAAAATTTGAAAATGAAAAAATTATTTTTCGCTCTAAGCGTAGTAGCACTTTCTACTTTCGCTTCTTGTTCTTCTTCAATAGGAACAAACCCTTCAGTAAAAACAGCTAAAGATTCTCTTTCTTATGCTATTGGTGTAAACTTTGGCCAAACAATTAAACAATCAGGTATCCCTATGGAAGACCTAGATTTTAACGTTCTTGCTAGTGCAATCATGACTATCGCAGAAGGTAATGAATCAGCTCTTACTGATACTCAACTACAAGAAGTTTTCACTAACTACTTCCAAGTTGTTCTTCCTGCTAAACAAGAAGAAAAATCAACTGCTGAATTTGCAAAAGTACTTAAAGAAAACCCTAAAGCTGTAAAAGACGAACAAGTAGGTATCGTATACGAAATCTCTGCTGAAGGTGATTTAACACAAAAACCAGAATTAAACGACACAGTAATGATTCACTACACAGGTATGTTATTTGATGGTACTGTATTTGATTCTTCTGTAGAACGTGGTGAAGCAGTTCGTTTCGCTCCTCTTAAAAACACTATCCCAGGATTTAACGCTGCTGCTAAAATGATTGGCCCTGGTGGTAAAATCAAAGTATGGATTCCTTCAGCTTTAGCTTATGGTCCATCTGGTAGCGGTCCTATTCCTCCAAGTTCGAACTTAATTTTCGAGATTGAGGTAATAAGTGTAGAAAAAGCTCAGGAATAGTTGAGTTTCCGGCAAGTGGCTTCGTTCCGCTTTTCCCAATAACGGCTCATCTTTGCGACCTTTTTCAAAATTCCAATGCTCACAGCCACCTGAGGCTGCTCCGCTTGAAATTTCAAAAAACGCCGCAAATATGAACCATTCTTGGAAAAAGAGATAATTCCGTTTTTGCCAGACTATGCAGACCAAGAATCTGAGATGAATCTGAGATGAATTGGGTGTAAGGCAGGAAAAAGGAACTTATAAAAAAATCATTCTTGAAAAAGAAAGGTTTATAAAATCCCTAATAGATACTTTTGTATCTATTAGGGATTTTTTTTGCTTAATTTTTAAAAATATGTAACTCAATATTTATATTTCAAGATAAATTAAGTATCTTTGTAGACTATAAACATTAGGGAAATTACTTAAATCCCCTATTAAAGATACTGAAATGGATTTATCAATTTTTGATTTAACAAAAGAAGGAGCCGAAAAAATATACGTTGACGGCAATATACACCCTATTAAAGTAGGCATGAAACAAATCAACCTACAAAATGGTGGTAACGTTGTAGTATATGATACTACAGGCTCATATACAGACACTAACTTTACTAGCTATATAGAAACAGGTATTCCTAAAATACGTAAAGAATGGGTAGAAAAACGTATACAAGAAGACGGTAAAGTCCTTACTCAACTGGAGTACGCACGTAAAGGTATCATCACTCCTGAAATGGAATATGTTGCTATTCGCGAAAACCAAGGCGCTACCACAGGAAACCTTATAACTCCTGAAATAGTACGCCAAGAAATTGCTGAAGGTCGCGCTATCATCCCTGCTAATATAAACCACCCTGAAGCTGAACCTATGATTATAGGTCCTAAGTTCCTAGTTAAGATAAACGCTAATATCGGAAACTCTGCCCTAGGCTCTTCTATAGATGAAGAAGTGGAAAAAGCTCTTTGGTCTATCAAATGGGGTGCTGACACAGTAATGGACCTTTCAACAGGTAAAAACATACACGAAACCCGTGAAGCTATACTTCGTAACACTCCTGTTCCTATAGGTACTGTACCTATGTATCAGGCACTTGAAAAAGTAAACGGTAAGGTAGAAGACCTTAACTGGGAGGTGTTCCGTGAAACTATCATAGAACAATGTGAACAAGGTGTGGACTACTTCACTATACATGCTGGTGTGCTTCACAAACATATTGAATGGGCTGTTAAACGTGTCACTGGTATAGTATCTCGTGGTGGTTCTATCATGGCTAAATGGATGAGCATAAACCAAAAAGAAAACTTCCTTTATACTCACTTTGAGGATATCTGCGAAATCTTAAAACAATATGACGTAGCTTTCTCTCTAGGTGATGGACTTCGCCCAGGCTCTATAGCAGATGCTAACGATGCTGCTCAATTTGGTGAGATTGAAGTACTTGGAGAACTTACTCAGGTGGCTTGGAAACATAATGTACAAGTTATCATTGAAGGTCCTGGTCACGTGCCTATGCACCTTATAAAAGAAAATATGGATAAGCAAATAGAATGCTGCCACAACGCTCCTTTCTATACATTAGGCCCTCTAGTAAGCGATATAGGTGCTGGTTACGACCACATCACATCTGCTATAGGTGCAGCAATGATAGGCTGGTATGGTACTTCTATGCTTTGTTATGTTACAACAAAAGAACACCTTTCATTGCCTAACAAAGACGATGTTAGAGAGGGTGTTATCACTTATAAACTAGCGGCTCACGCTGCGGATATCGCTAAAGGACACCCTGCTGCTGCTAACCGCGACTTAGAAATGAGTAAAGCTCGTTATGAGTTCCGTTGGAGAGACCAGTTTAACCTATCTTTAGACCCTGAGAGAGCTCGTAAGTTTCATTTTGAGATGATTAAAAACAATAGCGAACATAACGATTTCTGCTCTATGTGTGGACCTCACTTCTGTGCTATGAGAATCACTCAATCTATTGAAACAGACAAAAAACAATAAACTAAGAAAATAATAAATATTTAAACATAAAAATGAAAGATTTTATACAAGAATTGCAATGGCGTGGTATGATACACGATATGATGCCAGGAACAGAAGAGCAACTTAAAAAAGAACTTACGAGTGCCTATGTAGGTATAGACCCTACAGCAGACTCTTTACACATTGGTCACTTAGTAGGTGTTATGATGTTAAAGCACTTTCAAGCATGTGGACACCGCCCTATAGTATTAGTAGGTGGAGCTACAGGTATGATAGGTGACCCATCAGGTAAGTCACTAGAGCGTAACTTACTAGATGAAGCTACTTTAGCACATAACCAACAAGCACTTAAAACTCAACTTTCAAAACTTATAGACTTTGAAAGTGATGTAGATAATAAAGCAGTAATGGTTAACAACTACGACTGGATGAAGGGACAGACTTTCTTAGGTTTCATTCGTGATATTGGTAAACTTATCACAGTAAACTATATGATGTCTAAAGACTCTGTTAAGAAGCGTTTCTCTGGTGAGGGTGAAGGTATGAGTTTCACAGAATTTACTTATCAGCTAGTGCAAGGTTTTGACTTCTTAAGCCTTTATGAGTCTCACAGTTGTAAACTACAAATGGGTGGATCTGACCAATGGGGTAATATCACTACAGGTACTGAGCTTATACGTCGTAAATTAGGTGGTGAGGCTTTTGCTATTACTTGTCCTCTAATAAAAAAAGCTGACGGTACAAAATTCGGAAAAACTGAACAAGGTAACATCTGGCTAGATGCAAATTATACTAGTCCTTACCGTTTCTACCAATTCTGGTTAAACGTAAGTGATACAGACGCTGAGAGCTATATCAAAATCTTCACTATGTTAACACAGGAAGAAGTTGAGACCCTTATCGCTAAGCACCGTGAAGCACCACACGAAAGAGCATTACAAAAACGCCTTGCTGAGGAGCTTACTGTAATGATACACTCTAAAGAGGAGTATGAAAAAGCGGTTGCTGCATCAGGTATTTTATTTGGCAATGCTACTACTGACGTGCTTAAAACATTAGACGAGACTACTCTACTTCAAATTTTTGAAGGTGTACCTCAGTTTGAGCTAAGCACAGAAGACCTAGGAGCTTCTTTCAACGATTTATTTGCTGAGAAAGTAAAAGTTTTCGCTTCAAAAGGCGAACTTCGCAGATTAATCACAGGAGGTGGTATAGCTATGAATAAGGCTAAAGTTACTGACGGTACTACAGTAGTTACTGCTGAAGACCTTATAGCTGAAAAATACATCCTTCTACAAAAAGGTAAGAAAAACTATTTCCTTGTAAAAGTTCTTTAATCCAAATAATAGAAACTTCTAGAAATTGGTTTTGGTAACTGCACTCGCACAGTCAAAATATCAAAACTAGTTTCTAGAAGTTCATTAAAATACCCCAATATTAATCTGCTTAAATCTAACTAATTATGAAATTACTAAACAAAGTTCTTGCAACAATGTTTGTAGCTTTGATGTTCTCTTGCGCCAAGGAGGTAAAAGTAGGACCATCAATGATTATCCCTGAGCCTCAGACTATGACAGTTGGTGAGGGTCAATTTGTTATTGACAACTCTATCTCTATAGGTGTCAATGACGAGGCTTTAATGCCTATAGCTGAATTCCTTCAAACATTAATTGCTAAATCTACAGGTATCACTGCAAAAATTGGTACTACAGGTTCTATTATGCTAAGTGTTGACACTTCAAAAGGCAATGATGAAGCATACACTCTTGATGTTACTACAGACGGTGTTACTATCGTTGGTGGTGGTTATGGTGGCGTTCTTTATGGTATAGAGTCACTACGCCAACTTCTACCTACAGAATTAGAAATTGAAAACGGAGCTACAAACTACTCTTTAGCTGTTAACTGTGTATCAGTACAAGATGCTCCACACTTTGAATGGCGTGGTCTTATGCTTGACGTGTCACGTCACTTCTACGATGCTAACGAAGTTAAGAAACTTCTTGACATGATGGCTTACTACAAGTTAAACAAATTCCACTGGCACTTAACTGACGACCAAGGTTGGAGAATAGAAATCAAAAAATACCCTCTACTTACAGAAAAGGGAGCTTGGAGAAAATTCAACAATCAAGATAGCACATGTATGCAACGTGCCGTAGAACAAGAGATGCCTGACTATGAGATAGACCCTGCAAAACTAAAAGTTGTTAACGGAGACACTCTTTATGGAGGTTTCTATACACAAGACGAGATACGTGACGTTGTTGCTCACGCTACAAAACTTAACATTGATGTTATCCCTGAAATAGATATGCCAGGTCACCACCTTGCAGCTGTTGAGAACTACACAGGTATTTCTTGCTCTGACGAGATTGGTTGGGGTGCTGTATTCTCATCACCTATCTGCCCAGGTAAAGATCACGCTTTAGAGTTCTGTAAAGACATATATAACGAAATATTCGACCTTTTCCCTTACGAATACTTCCACTTAGGTGCTGACGAGGTTGACAAAACAAACTGGAAAAAATGCCCAGATTGCCAAGCACGTATGAAAGCTAACAAGCTAGGTGACGAACATGAGTTACAAGCATGGTTTGTAAAATACATGGAAAAACACTTTAACGCTAACGGTAAAAAACTTATCGGTTGGGACGAAATCGTTGAGGGTGGTCTTTCAGAAACTGCAACTATCATGTGGTGGAGAAACTGGGTTCCTAAAACTGTTATTGGTGCAGCTGAGCAAGGTAATGATATTATCTTAACTCCTACATCAAACATGTATTTTGACTACCAACAAGGTAAAGCTACAGTTAAAAACCTTTACATGTTTATGCCTAAGCCAATAGTTCTTACTGACGAGCAAGCTAAAAACATCAAAGGTATACAAGCTAACGTATGGTGCGAAAATATCCCATCACTTAAACGTGCTGAATTTATGATTTTCCCACGTATGCTAGCACTTTCTGAGGCTGCATGGACAAATCCTAAAGATAAAGACTATGACAACTTCCTAGCTAAAATGGTTAACAACATCTATGACCTTGACGCTATGGGTGTCAACTACCGTCCTTTAGACCTTACAGGTTTTAACCCAGTTAATACATTTACTGGTCCTGGTGAACTTGTTATCAACTGTGACCAAAAAAGTTTAGATATCTACTACACTACTGATGGCACTACACCAACACCTAGCTCTCTAAAACTTGAAGGTTCTATTAAGTTTGAAGAGTCTATGGATATCAAACTTCGTGCTTTCCGTCCTGACGGTTCAGCAGGTGAGATAGTATCTACAAAAATCGTTGTTGAGGAAATGCTTCCAGCTTTAAAGGATGTAAAAACTAAAGGTAACGGACTTACAGTTAAGCAATATGCTTTTGATGGTACAGACTGTGCTGAGATAGAAAAATCTAAACTAGTAAAAACATTCCAAATTGACAGCATCTACCTACCTAAGAGCATGAAACCTAAGAGTGCTTACATCATAGAAGGTTACTTTGAGATGCCTCAAGACGACATCTTCGCTGCTAAGCTGCTTACTGCTGACGGTGGTAGACTTTACATTGACGATGTTCTTGTTACAGACAAAAACACTCTAGGCGTAAAAGAAATATACAATCAAAAATGGCTTGCTAAAGGTACTCACAAACTTAGAATTGAGTATTTCTATCACAGCGTCAGAAACCCTAGATTTAACTTTAGAATTTTTGATAAAAATGACGATACTAAACAAATATCTTCATTTAAGTATAATTTTAAATACTAGAGATAACAAAGCTCAATTGCTAAAATAAAGATAAGGAAGACAAACAGGAAATGATTTTCAAATTAAGAAAAAAGTTTCTTGTTTGTTTTCCTTTTTTAGTAGACACCAAAGATGAAAAGAATTAAGGAGGTTTTTTTATAATTGTTTTTTTCAATTTTAACAAATCACAACTTCCACAAAATACAATTACTTAAAAAAACAACATATTACAATTGCACAAAGTCAGATTCAGGTAATATATAGTCAAGATTAGAAAAAGATTCACTGAAATTATTCTTTATACCTACCTCATAAATCTACTTTTTCGCTCTTGATATGAACGAATATACATTCTCTTAGTTCTTTCATCAAGATAAGAACGACGAATTAGCTCTTCAATTTTACTGTTATCATCAGTGAACATTTTTATTATTACATCTCGTTTACTTGGCAGCACACCTATACGATTAGCAAAGGTTACAAAGTCTTCTTTACAAGGATGTCCTGTTTTAGTATATACTTCTGAGTACTCTGTTGCTGGGATAAGTCCGCCTTCAAGAGCAAAATCTTCATCTTGAACATGTAAAGAGGTGTTCATTAAATCATAGGCTGGTGATAACATGTAATCACCAAATAAAGACTGTTGTAATGAGAAATTCTTTAAATGCGCATCACCATTACAAAATAGATAATTAAAAACTATCAAGGTAAACAGTTTACTTATTTCAACCTGCCATACTGAAACATTATCTCTAAGCAACTTAGCTACATCTTCATAACTTCCAGTATATTTAAAATCCTTACCATGTGTAAAAGTGCTTTTCTTTGCTAAAGACGAAAAATCTTCCTGTTTTATCTTATTACAGGACTCATCAAAATCAAATCTCTTTGTTATATATCCCATATCACCATTTGCAAAAAACACTAAGCCATTTTCTGCAACATTCATCTTAAATACTTGTTTTGCTATCTGCATGGTAAGGTGCTCATTAGCAGGAATAAACTCACGAAAATGCAAATGCTTATAACTAGGAGTAGGTTTTATAATATACCTTCCTTGTTCACCTTTAGGAGTTATAATTAATTTAGCTCTATCAAGCACAGCAGAAAGTTTCTCTTGAACTCCTGAAACGGAAATTCTATTAACTACTTCTGCGAAGTCTATACTTTCTACATTGTAAGAAAAATCAAGGATAGAACTTGCTTTTTTCCCATTAAATAATTTTTTGATTGCAGTAGGACTATAATCAGTATAACCTACTGCTAATGTGCTAGGACAAACATCTATTTTTCTCATAATTTCCTCACTGTTATAGCTCCAATAGTATCTGTATGTGCTGTAGCTAATAGTAAGCCAAAAGCATCTTCTTCATCTATCTTAAGCGACTGACACTGAATAGCTTTATTAGATCCTTCACTCAGCATATTACAAAAAAAAGGAAACAGATTATCACTACAATACTCTTTCTGACTTTTAGGGAAGTGCACTCCTATTGCTGTTTGCTTACTGTCTAGCAGGTAGTTATCATCATAGAGAAAAGTGTAAAAACCTGCATCCCTCTCTATTAGCAGCCCTGCTAATACTCCATTACAAAATACTTCTGCCTGTCTCATTTAACCTTCTCCTTTACTTTTAACACAAGCTCTAAGCCTAGGATATCAGCTACCCTATTTAGTGTTCCCATAGATGGGTTGGCTTTTCCTGTCTCTATGCTTTTAATTATCCTTAAACTTAATCCAGTATAATCTGCTAAATCTTGCTGAGTCAAACCTAGCATAGCGCGACGACTCTTAATAATTGAATAAAATCCCATGGTGCATTATTTTGCTCTTTTTATACAAAGATAATACATTTTTATTAATATTACATAAAAAGTGCAATTTATTTCACTTCCATGTAAGATTAATCATCAATTTCTAAATCTTTAGATATTTTTTTAAGATAGCCATAGTGACGTTCTATAAAATTACGAAGACGACTTAAGCATAGATTATTTGGATCCTTTTCAAACACTCTTGAGATTTCAATATTAAAACGATTGAAGTCGTTACACAGTCGCTTTATTATTACATTTTCGTTATATTCAGGATTACAGTTATAAGAATATTGTGTTAATGCCATCAGGGTATACAGATATTTCTTCTCTTCATCTGTGATTTCGAACTTTGTTCGTGTACTTAAATTTACTCTTTTCTCCATTGCCAAATAATTTAGTCTGTTTAACATATAGGGCAGTGAAATAAAAAAGTGATTTCGCTGACCCGTTGCATTTCACCTAAGACATGGCAGCAGGTACATTAATATCCTGCACGGGGGCGAAACCACCGCACAGAAATATAGCAAGGCACGAGCAAGAATGCTCGTACCTAATTATAGGCAAGTTTCCCCACCATGTCAATATGAAATGCACTACAAAGCTAATAAAAAAAATTGTTTCGGAAAAATAAAATGTATATTTACCTAAAAGCACTTTTTACATTAACAAGGATAAGTTAAAGTTAGAAATAATAATATCTGTTTTTTATCGGACACTAATAAATTAATATAAAAAAATTCTCCATGCAACTCGATGCTGCATGGAGAATAAATATCTAACGCCCACGATTGTTCGCTTTTTTCAAGAGTGGTCTAGAAAAACCTTCCCAAACTATCAACAACAAAACTATCGTTTCGAAGTGTTGCCTTCATAATAGTTAATAAACGCCTGATTAACCATCTTAACACCGCCAGGAGTAGGATAGTTACCAGAGAAGTACCAATCACCAGGGTGATTAGGAATAGACTTGTGTAACCCCTCTAAAGTCTGATAAATAATCTCTACCTCAGCCTTAGTATCTTTAGGTGTTAGCATTTCACCAATTTTCTTAGAAATATCTTGGTCTGTGAAAGGCTCATAAATCTCAGTTACATAATTTACAACCTCTTCTTTAGGAAGATTTCCTTGCGCCTTACACTTAGCATATACTTCATCAAGTATGTTTTCTAACTTACGGTCCTTTAGAAGCTCTATAGCTGCTCTAAATGCCGCAAATTCACCCATACGTGACATATCTATACCATAGTAGTCAGGATAACGCACCTGAGGTGATGAAGAAACAATAACTATCTTCTTAGGGTTTAATCTATCTAAAATTCTAATAATAGACTGCTTAAGTGTTGTACCACGTACTATACTATCATCAATAACCACTAGATTATCAACGTTAGACTCTACCATACCATAGGTAACATCATAAACATGAGCTGCAAGATCGTTTCTAGCCTCACCCTCAGCAATGAAAGTACGTAATTTAATATCTTTAATAGCTATCTTCTCAGATCTTACTTTCATAGTCAATATGTCATGTAATTTCTCTGTGAAGTCACTAGCATTTCTGTCTAATTCAAGGATTTTCTTCTCCTTTACTTTCTTAAGATAAGCATCCATACCTTCTAACATACCAAAGTAAGCAACCTCAGCTGTGTTAGGGATAAATGAAAATACTGTATGCTTAATATCATGGTCTATACTAGCAAGTATAGCATCTGTAAGCTCTATACCTAGTTTCTTTCTCTCTCTATAAATATCAAAGTCACTACCACGTGAGAAGTAGATACGTTCAAATGAACATTTCTCATTCTTTTTCTCACCTAATACATCCTTAATGCTAATATCACCTTTTCTGTTAACGATAATTGCTGAACCTGGAGTAAGCTCTTGCACTTGCTCAACTTTTAGATTCATTGTAGTCTGTATTACAGGTCTCTCAGAAGCTACGACAACTATTTCATCATCATAGTAGTAGAAAGCAGGCCTAATACCGTTAGAATCGCGAAGAGCAAACATATCTCCACTACCTAAAGCACCACAAATAACAAAACCACCATCCCATATTTTTGAAGGCTCGTTAAGTATATTTACAACATCTATATTATCTTCTATCTTACGTGTAAGTTCTTTACCATCTATACCTTCTTGCTTACATAAATCATAAACACGTTGGTTCTCGTTATCTAAAGACTGACCTAATTGCTCTAAAAGAAGAACAGTATCAGAATAGATACGTGGGTGCTGACCTTGGTTAACTATATTGTCATATATCTCTGCTACATTAGTCATGTTGAAGTTACCACATAACATCATGTTACGTGAACGCCAGTTGTTACGACGTAAGAAAGGGTGAACATAAGTAATACCTTTTTTACCAGTAGTACTATAGCGTAAGTGTCCCATATAAACCTCACCAGCAAAAGGCATAGTTTTATCTTTGAGAGCTGTAGCCTCATCTATACTCTTTTTGGCGTTTGCAAAGATTTCTTGAATAGCTCCTGTACCAAGACCCCTTTCACGGAAGATAAATTCTGTGCCTGGTTCAGAGTTTAAGTTAACACATCCAAGACCTGCTCCCTCTTGACCTCTATTGTGTTGCTTTTCCATCAAAAGGTACAGTTTATTTAATCCGTAAAACTGAGTTCCGTACTTGTTCTCGTAATACTCAAGTGGCTTTCTAAGGCGTATCATTGCGATACCACACTCGTGCTTTAAAGTTTCCATATTGTTTTTTAAATGTTCATAAAAAAAAAGACTAATCGCAAAATTAGTCTTTTTAATATTAATAATTAAATTTTTCTTAAAAATTTATCAATATTTTTCGCTGCACCCTGCCCCGAGGCTATACAACGCACCACTAAAGATGCCCCTGTAGTAGCGTCTCCAGCCACAAATACCTTATTTACACTACTCATTTGTGTAGAGTTAGCTTTTATATTTTTTCTACCGTCAACTTCAACTTTTAACTGCTCAACAAGCCCTTCTTGAACTGGATTTAAGAAACCCATAGCTAAAAATGCAAGATCTGCTTCTATTGTTTCCTTCACTCCTGTGTGAATTAAGTTCATTCTGCCTGTAGCTTCATCCTTCTGCCATTCTACTCCCTCAACTTCTACACCTGTAAGAACGCCATCTTTGCCGATGAACTGACGAGAGTCTAATAACCAACGTCTGTTACATCCCTCTTGGTGTGAACTTGACGTTTTAAGAATTACGGGCCAGTAAGGCCATGGTGTTGCAGGGTTGTCTACTTCTGGTGGTTTAGGCATAATCTCTATCTGAGTCACCGAACGCGCTCCATGACGATTAGCTGTTCCCACACAGTCACTACCTGTGTCACCACCACCAATAACAAGAACTTTCTTGCCTTTAGCGTGTATTCTGTCCTCTTTCTCTACCTTAACACCTGCGATATCTCTATTCTGTTGTGTTAGGTATTCTAAGGCAAAATAAACACCTTTAAGATCACGTCCCTCTATTGGTAAGTCACGAGGTACACCTGCACCTATAGCTACACAAACAGCGTCATATTTATCTACTATCTCAGATGCCTCTATATCTTTACCTATGTTAGTATTACATACGAAAGTTATACCTTCAGCTTTCATAAGCTCAACACGTCTGTCAATAACAGATTTGTTAAGTTTAAAGTCAGGAATACCAAAACGTAAAAGCCCTCCAACTTCTTCGTCTTTTTCGTATACTGTTACATTATATCCTTTTTGGTTTAATCTATTAGCACATGCTAAACCAGCAGGTCCTGAGCCTATAACTGCTACAGTCTCTACATATCTTTTCTTAGGAATAATTGGTGTCACCAACCCTTCAGCAAAGGCGCTCTCTACGATAGAACATTCGTTTTCTCTAATAGTTACAGCTTCATGTGTTTTGTTTAACACACAGCCTTTCTCGCATAGAGCAGGACAAACTCTACCAGTAAATTCTGGAAAGTCGTCTGTCTGAATTAATAATTTATATGCTCCCTTAATATCACCCTTATATAATAAGTCTTGCCATTCAGGTTGTTTGTTGCCTAGTGGGCAGCTCCAGTGACAAAAAGGAACACCACATTCCATACATCTTGATGCTTGTAATCTTCTGTCCTCAGTATTTAGTGTTTGTTCAACCTCACCAAAGTCATTTACCCTGTCATTAATAGGTCTATATCCTGCTTCTTTTCTTTTTATCTCTAAAAATGCTTTTGGATTTCCCATTTATCTTAATTTTAAATATTTACACATTGGTGGAGCTCTTTTTTAAGAGCTCCGTTAGATATTTTAACGCCTATTCAACGTTTAGCCTATTTCAACTTCTTTTATCTTTTGTTGAAGTTTAGCCATCTTCTCTTCATGAAGTACTTTCTTGTACTCATAAGGTACTATCTTAATGAATTGATCTACATAAGTGTTCCAATCATCAAGCATTTTAGCAGCCAATGGGCTATTTGTATACTTGTAGTGGTCTTTTATGTATTTGTAAAGCTCTCTACTGTCAGCTTTTTCTTCAATAAGCGAAAGTTCTACCATTTCCATGTTACAGAAGTAGTCGAAATTACCATCTGGATTCCAAACATAAGCGATACCACCACTCATACCTGCCGCAAAGTTACGTCCTGTTGCTCCTAGGACTACTGTACGTCCACCAGTCATGTACTCACAACAGTGGTCACCAACACCCTCAACAACTGCTATAGCTCCACTGTTTCTAACACAGAAACGCTCACCTACACGTCCATTGATATAAACCTCACCTAGAGTAGCTCCATAAAGAAGAGTGTTACCTGCGATGATATTTTCTTCGGGCTTGAATAAAGTTCCCGATGGAGGAGTTATGATAAGTCTACCACCTGAAAGTCCTTTACCTACATAGTCATTAGCATCACCTTCAAGGCTGAATGTTATACCTTTAACTAGGAAAGCACCAAAACTTTGACCTGCTGAACCTTTAAATTTACAGTGAATAGTATTATCTGCAAGTCCCTCATTGCCATATTTCTTAGCTACAACACCTGCTAACATAGCACCTACAGAACGATTAGTATTTTTAATACCAAAATCTAGCTCTACAGGCATAGCCGAGTTAATAGCTGGATATAAACGACTAATTAATTGTCTATCTAACACTTTATCAATATCATGATCCTGTTTAATAACGTTCGTAATAGCGTTAGTATTACACTGCTCAGGACGATAAAGTATTTTACTAAAGTCTAAACTTGATGTTTTGTCTACAGACACATCTTTTTTAACCTCTAATAAGTCTGAACGACCTATAATAGAATCCATATCACGAACACCAATTTCTGCTAAGTGTTCACGTATGTTTTGAGCCATAAACTCAAAGAAGTTAACTAAATAATCTGCTTTACCTGAGAATCTAGCTCTAAGCTCAGCATTTTGTGTTGCAACACCTACAGGACAAGTGTTCATGTGACACTTACGCATCATAACACAGCCTAAAACGATAAGTGCACTAGTAGCAAAACCAAATTCCTCAGCTCCTAGCATAGCTTGAATGATGATATCTCTACCGCTTTTCAGCTGACCATCTACTTGTAGCTTCACCTGACCTCTAAGACCATTAAGGACTAGAGTTTGTTGAGTTTCTGCTAAACCTATCTCAGATGGAAGACCTGCATATTTAATAGAACTTATAGGACTCGCACCCGTACCACCCTCAGCACCACTGATAGTGATTAAGTCTGCCTTAGCTTTAGCAACACCTGCTGCAATAGTACCAACACCACTCTCAGATACTAGCTTAACACTAATCATAGCTTCTGGATTGACGTTCTTAAGGTCAAAGATAAGCTGAGCTAAGTCCTCAATAGAGTAAATATCATGGTGAGGAGGAGGCGAAATCAAAGAGATACCTGGAGTTGAGTGTCTTGTTTTAGCAATAATCTTATCAACTTTATATCCTGGCAACTGACCACCTTCACCTGGTTTAGCACCTTGAGCAACTTTAATCTGTATCTCTGTAGCATTTACTAAATACTCAGCTGTAACACCAAAACGACCTGATGCAACTTGCTTAATAGCACTACGAGCTAAAGAACCATCTTCTTTTGGTTTGAAACGTGCTGAATCTTCACCACCTTCACCAGAGTTACTTCTAGCACCTATTCTGTTCATCGCGATAGCCATAGCTTCGTGAGCCTCAGCACTAATAGAACCAAAAGACATAGCCCCAGTAACAAAACGCTTGATGATAGATTCTACAGGTTCTACTTCGTCTATACTTATAGGTGTTCCCTTTTTGAAATCTAGGAAGTCACGGATAAATACAGGGTCGCATTTGTTATCTACAACGTCTACATATTCTTTAAATTTCTTGTAGCTACCCAATCTAGTAGCAATTTGTAAAGTCGCTATAGTGTCAGGATTCCAAGCGTGGTATTCTCCGTCTTTACGGAAAGTGTAAACACCTTGGTGACGCATAGGAGCTTCAATATCAAAATCTTCTGAGTAAGCCTCACTATGAGCAGAAAGAATTTCTTTTGTTAGGTCACTAAGTGTTAAACCTCCGATTTTTGAAATTGTATTTCCAAAATAAGCATCTATAAGTTCTTGAGAAAGACCAATTGCCTCAAACAATTGAGCTCCCTTATAACTTGTGATTGTTGAGATACCCATTTTAGAAAGGATTTTTAATAATCCTTTATCTATTGCTTTAATATAATTTTTAACAGCAGTATTATAGTCAAACTGAACCTCTTTCTTAGCTACTAAATCATCTATGATAGCAAACGCTAAGTAAGGGTTAACAGCACTAGCTCCATAACCTGAAAGTAAAGCAAAGTGCATTACCTCACGAGCATCAGCAGTTTCTATAATTAGAGCTGTCTGAACACGTTTTTTCCTATTTATAAGGTGATAATGAACAGCAGAAGTAGCTAATAATGAAGGTATAGGTGCATGGTTAGCATCTACTCCTCTATCACTAAGTACGATATAGTTACAACCTTCGTCTACAGCTTGCTCAGCAGCTATACAAAGCATATCTATACCTTTTTTCAAACCCTCAGCTCCCTCATTAACTGGGAAAGTCATAGCCACTTTACGTGTATTGAAACCTTTATATCTAAGGTTACATAGAGTATCTAATTCAGCATTTGTTAAGATAGGGCGCTTAAGCTCTACCATTTTACAAATATCTGGACTAGAGTTTAATAAGTTCAAATTAATAGCACCAATGTAGCTATCCAAACTCATCACTAACTCCTCACGTAAAGGGTCAATAGGAGGATTTGTAACCTGAGCGAAGTGTTGACGGAAATAACTAAATAGGTTTTGAGGTTGCTTGCTCATTACAGCTAGCGGAGTGTCATTACCCATAGAGTTAATAGGCTCTTTAGTACCTGTAACCATAGGAGCTATGATAGTTTGCACCTCTTCTCTATTGTATTTGAACGTTTTAAGCAGCTTAGCAAAATCATCAACTGAGTTAACAATTTTCTTGCTATTAAATATCTCGTCTAATTTAATACGGTTTTTCGCTAACCATTCTTTATAAGGGAATTCGTTAGCTAGTTCTTCTTTAAGTAGAGCATCTTGGTAAACTTCACCTTTTTGCATATCTACCATAAGCATTTTACCTGGACGTAAACGACCTTTTTCTTTTACCTCAGAAGCCTCAAAAGGAAGTACCCCAATTTCTGAAGCTACAACCATAGTGTTATTGTTAGTGATAAGGTAGCGTGCAGGACGAAGACCATTTCTATCTAGAAGACCACCAGCATAACGACCATCACTAAATAGGATAGTAGCAGGACCATCCCACGCTTCCATCATAATACTGTGATATTCGTAGAATGCTTTAAGTTCGTCAGAAATAGGGTTTTTGTCATTATATGACTCAGGCACTAGCATTGCAAGAGCGTGAGGCAGGCTCATACCCGACATTACGAAGTACTCTAATACATTATCTAGAGAAGCACTATCACTCATACTTGGCTGAATAATAGGGCTTACATTTTCATTATTTAATTTTGCAGATTGCAGAACACACTCTCTAGCGTGCATCCACATTCTATTACCTTTAATAGTATTAATCTCACCATTGTGACCTAATACTCTAAAAGGCTGAGCTAAACTCCATGTAGGGAAGGTATTTGTACTGAAACGAGAGTGTACAAGTGCCATACCTGTAGTAAAGTAAGGATTTAGCAAATCTGGGAAGTAATTTCTTAATTGTAAAGAAGAAAGCATACCTTTGTATACAATGTTCTTAGAAGATAGAGAAGCTATATAGAAAGCCTCTTTACCTGGGATAGAAGAATTTCTAATTTTATTTTCTAAGCGTTTTCTAAGAATATACAGTTTTGGATCTATTTCATCATTAGTTTTTTCGTCAGCAACAAAAATTTGCTTGATTTCTGGCTCTGCACTAATAGCTACAGCACCTAGATCTTCATTGTTTGTAGGCACATCTCTAACAGGTAACAGTTGAAGTCCCATATCAGTAACCTCTTTTTCGATTAAATCGAAAATTTGTTCTTGGGCATCTTCATCGCCTTTAGGTAGGAACACTAAACCACTACCATATCTACCTTTTTCAGGTACTGCAATACCTTGAAGAAGTATAAATTCATGAGGAATCTGCAACATAATCCCAGCACCGTCTCCAGTTTTAGGATCTGCTCCTTCTGCGCCCCTGTGAACCATATTTTCTAAAATTTGCAGTCCTTTTTCGACAATCTGGTGTGATTTAACACCATTAATGTTTACTAACAACCCTACTCCACAAGCATCTTTTTCGTATGAAGGATCATAAAGACCCTGACGTTTTGGTAACATATCTTCTTTAATTTTATATAAATTATAAGTATGGATTTTCAGATCTTATAAAATAAAACCTTTTAAACCTTTTTATTCTTTTTTCTCGATGGGAGTTCTATAAATTAATTATATGACTCTCTTTAAAACACTTAAGGGGGAGTTATTATAATTGATTTTATTCGATTTTAGATTTGGATTTTAATAAATACAGGCGTGGTGATTCCCACGGCATATTTGTAAAAATTCAAAGATAAAATTTATAAATCTAAAAGCGTTAAAATCCAATTTTTAGAAGTTCCCCTAATATAAAACGAATTATATTTATTTACATTATGGAAAATCTACCCTCAAAAGTAATATTTTATGCTAAATATTTATCAACAAGGTACTGGTTTTTTAGGAAACTACCAAAATTTTTCAAATTTACCTTTTTTTTAGCAAAAACTGCAAACTATATATTTTATCTATTTTTTAAAGAAATGAATAAAAGTATTACATCGTTGAAACTCAATAACTTAATCATGCAAAAGAACACAACTTGCTAAGTGTCAACAAATTATCAATTTGAAAGTAATATGCTATTTTAATTAACAATCTTCAAGAAATAACGCCATTTTTCAAAATATAGAAAAAATCATTTATTTGTTAAATTTTATACAAACTATATAAATTTATCTTTTTCTGCTAAAATTTCAGGAAGCAACTAATTGAAAAATACCTACTTTTTGTTATTTATTAAAGTCTCTTTAGTCTTTGTTTGGTATGGTTTTCTTTGTGATACTGGTGGAAAGATTGTTGGAGGGTCGGAAGGGAAAGCGACAAGCGTCTAATCGGGTAGGAGCAGTGGGATTATTTCCCACTGCGACCTCCCACACCACCGTAATCACAATCTTGTGATTACGGTGGTTATCACAACTTTTTAATTATCACAACTAATTCCTATGAA
>JAWXTP010000019.1:0-33005 GCA_044433415.1 Rikenellaceae bacterium | reverse complement strand
CTCGTAAAAGACTCGGATACCTCACACCAAATGAAAAATTTAAACAAATTATTAATATGAATTCAGTTGCATTTGCAGGTTGAATTCAGCAATTAATAGTTGTAATGGAGTATAGATAAAATATTTATCTAGTTAAATGCTTATAATACAATAATAAAGATGGGGGTAAAATAAATAAAAATTGTTTTTTTAGGATAAAATTATTAACTTTCGGGATATTTCAAAAAATAAATATAATATAAAATAATAATGAGAACAAAAATTAAAGAATTGTTAGCTACTGAAGCTACATCGCAGGCAGTTACAGTAAAAGGTTGGGTAAGAACTAAACGTGGAAACAAAAATATAGCGTTTATAGCTCTTAATGATGGCTCTACAATTCATAATATTCAAATAGTTGTTGAAGTTAAGTCTTTTGATGAGGAACTACTTAAAAGAATAACTACAGGTGCTTGTATCAAATGTGAAGGGGTGTTGGTTACATCTCAAGGTTCTGGTCAGCCTGTAGAAATTCAAGCTACAAGTCTTGAGATTTATGGTGAAGCAGATCCTGAGTCTTTCCCATTACAGAAAAAAGGTCACACTTTAGAGTTTTTACGCGAGATAGCTCACCTTCGTCCTCGTACTAACACTTTTGGTGCTGTACTTCGTATACGTCACGCTATGGCTTATGCTATCCACAAATTCTATAATGATAAAGGTTATGTTTACTTACATACTCCACTTATCACAGGTTCTGATGCTGAGGGTGCAGGAGCTATGTTCTCTGTAACAACTATGGATTTAAATAATGTTCCTAAAACAGAAGATAATAACGTAGATTTCTCTCAAGATTTCTTTGGTAAACACTGTAACCTTACAGTTTCTGGTCAGCTAGAAGCAGAACTAGGAGCTATGGCGCTAGGTGAAGTTTACACTTTTGGTCCTACATTTAGAGCTGAAAACTCTAACACTCCTCGTCACCTTGCAGAATTCTGGATGATAGAGCCAGAGGTTGCATTTAATGAACTTAAAGAAAATATGGACCTTGCAGAGGAGTTCTTAAAATATCTTATCAACTATGCCTTAGAGCACTGTACAGATGATATTCAATTCCTTGAAAAAATGTACGATAAAGAACTTGTTGAGCGTCTTAAATTTGTTGCTGAAAACGACTTCGTAAGATTAGACTATACAGAAGGTATAGAAATTCTTATGGCTTCAGGTAAGAAATTTGAGTTCCCAGTAAGCTGGGGTCTAGACCTTCAAAGTGAACACGAAAGATACCTTGTTGAAGAACATTTCAAAAAACCAGTTATCTTAATCAACTATCCTAAAGATATTAAGGCTTTCTATATGAAACTTAATGAGGATGGTAAAACAGTACGTGCTATGGACGTTCTTTTCCCAAAAATTGGTGAAATTATCGGTGGTTCTCAACGTGAAGAAAACCTTGACAGATTAATTCAACGTGTTGAGGAGATGAATATCCCTATAAAAGATATAGCTTGGTATCTTGATACACGTCGTTTTGGTACTGCACCTCACTCAGGTTTTGGTTTAGGATTCGAAAGACTAGTGCTTTTCGTTACAGGTATGGCTAACATCCGTGACGTTATTCCTTTCCCTCGTACACCAAAAAATGCTGAATTTTAGTAGTTGCTATATAACTTTTGAATAACTCAATTAACCCGTAGAAAATGAGAAAAATAATGATAGCTGCTTTCCTATTTGGATCAATAGCAGCTCGTGCGCAGCATATTACAAATCAATATCAAAACATCTTGAACGAAAAGACTTATGATATTATAGTTGCAGAGAGTTCTGGTGAGAAGACTAAAAATATTGCTGCCGATGTAGCTTCTTATGAAGTGTCAGAGCGTGATTTTGATAACCTTAAAGAGAGCGACTATTTCATTGAAAAACTTAATGAATATGGGTTAGAGGAAGTTAAATTAAATAGATTCCCAGGAGCTACCGCTTGGATTGCTTCTAAAGCGGTAATTTCTGAGGTGTCACCTAAGCAAGTTAAGATAGCAGATTATTCAGATATCCCTGCTAGTGCTTGTGCTGGTAGTGTTAATACAAACATTAAATCTGCACAGCTAGTGTGGGTTGGTATGGCTACCGAAGGCGAGCTTAGTGGTTTAGATTTGACAGGCAAGGTAGCATTTGGAGAGGCTTCACCAAGTGTAATACATGAAGCCTGTGTTGCTAAAGGGGCAGTAGGCGTAATTTCATGTTATGGACGTGGGTTTAACGAAATTCAAATCCCTAACATTAGCTTACGTGCTAAGAATCCTACTTTCGCGTTCTTAATTACTAGACGTGAGGGATATAAACTAAGAGATAGATTGCGCCGTGGTGAGGTTATAAATGTATCTTGTGAGATAAAGGCTGAGAACAAAGAATTTGAATATCAGACTCCATCTTGCGTTATTAAAGGTACACAACCTGAGCTAGGTGAAGTTATACTTTCAGCTCACCTTTTCGAAGGTTATGCTAAGCTAGGTGCTAATGATAATATGTCGGGTTCTGCTGTATTGCTTGATGTAGCAAGAACTTTAAATACTCTTATTAAAGAGGGTAAGATAGAAAGACCTTTACGTTCTATACGTTTTGTATGGGGTGATGAATTTAGAGGTATTATTCCATGGACTAATGCCAATAGAGACGTGTTAGATAATACACTTTTCAATCTTAATTTAGATATGGTTGGTGTAGATTTAACAGACCATCAAACAACTTATGTGCTTCATAGAAATCGCTTCTCGTCGTCTCACTATAGTAGTGACCTTGCAGAAACTCTTATGAATTATGTGCATACAACTAACGTAAAAAGTATTATCTTAGGTGAGTTTTTGAAACCAGTTATCGCACCTTCAGGTAGTGATGACCCGTTCCATTACAATACTACACCTTACTACTGGGCATCAGACCACTCTATATTCTGTGATTGGAGTTTAGATATACCATCAATTATGATGATTACTTGGCCTGATAACAACTATCACACATCGCTTGATAGAGTAGAGTACTTAGATGCTACTCAGCTTAAACGTGCTTCGGTTATTGCTTCTGCACTAATGTATGCTGCTGCAAATGCTAAGGCTGATGAAGCTAAGAAATTTGCTTCTATGTGTTTAGGAGGTGCGCAAAGACGTTTAGGTCAGCTTAACGCTACTATTTTAAATAGACTGCAAGGTTCTGATGAGGCTTCATATAAAGCGGCTATAGAAAATCTTGAGGCTTTTTATTTAGTTGAAAAGCACGCTATAGAAACAACTACTGAGTTGGGCTTAGGCTCTAAGGAGTTAGATGAATATATAGCAAAACTGAATGTTTCTTTGAGTACGCAAATTGATGCTGCAAAACAAGTAGTCTTAGATACTTACTTAATTAATAATGGTAAGGAGCTTAATTTGAAGTTAACTTCTGCTGAGAAAGCTGCAAGTCGCACATATTACACACCAACACAAAAAGTACGTGATGGGGGATATGGCATTTTAAGAACTCTTTTAGGTGCTACCTTAGATAAAGTGAGCAATGAAAAACTAAAAGAAGAATACCTTAGCCTTTATATAGGTGATTATAACAACCTTACAGCGTATACTAATAGAGAACATCTATCTTTGTTAGATATTAAAAAGTTGGCTAACTTAGAAGATACTAGAGGTAAAAAAATTGAACTTAATGATATATCAAAATATTTCGATATTTTAGTAGAGTTAGGTGCGTTAGAAAAAATTAAAAAATAATATATGGCAGTTGAAGATAAGAAAATAATATTTTCCATGGTTGGAGTCTCTAAGACTTTTAACAACCAGAAAAAAGTGTTAAATAATATTTACCTTTCATTTTTCTATGGTGCTAAAATTGGTATCATAGGTCTTAATGGTTCTGGTAAATCTACTTTGATGAAAATCATAGCAGGTTTAGAGAAAAGCTATCAAGGAGAAGTAGTTTTTGCACCAGGTTACTCTGTTGGTTACCTAGAACAAGAACCTAAACTTGATGATACTAAAACTGTACGTGAAATCGTCGAAGAGGGTTGTGCAGAAATCGTTTCTCTTTTAAAAGAGTACGAAGAAGTAAATGCTAAGTTCATGGAACCTATGAGCGATGATGAAATGAACAATTTGATTATTCGTCAAGGTGAGCTTACTGAACTTATAGACCATAAAAATGGTTGGGAGCTAGACTCTATGCTTGAACGTGCGATGGATGCTCTAAGATGCCCAGAGGGGGATGCTCCTGTGAAACATCTTTCGGGTGGTGAACGACGTCGTGTAGCTCTTTGTAGATTATTACTTCAAGAGCCTGACGTATTATTGCTTGATGAGCCTACTAACCACCTTGACGCTGAAAGTATCGACTGGTTAGAGCAACACTTACAACAATACAAAGGTACAGTTATCGCTGTAACCCACGATAGATACTTCCTTGACAATGTTGCAGGATGGATTCTTGAACTTGACAGAGGTGAGGGTATTCCTTGGAAAGGTAACTACACAGGTTGGTTAGAGCAAAAGTCTAAACGTCTTGCTGAGGAAGAAAAACAAGAAAGCAAAAGACGTAAAACTCTTGAAAGAGAGCTTGAATGGGTACGTATGGCACCTGCTGCACGTCACTCAAAAAGTAAAGCACGTCTTTCGGCTTATGACAAAATGTTAAACGAAGACGCTAAACAAAAAGAAGAGAAGTTAGAGATATTTATCCCTAATGGACCTCGTCTGGGTGATGTAGTAATAGATTCTAATGAGGTTTCTATGGCATTTGGTGATAAGCTATTATATGAAAATCTAAGTTTTAAATTACCTCCTGCTGGTATAGTTGGTGTTATAGGGCCTAATGGTTCTGGTAAGACTACTTTATTTAGACTTATCATGGGACAGGAGACTCCTAATTCAGGAAGTTTCAAAATAGGTGAAACAGTTAAGTTGGCTTATGTAGACCAACAACACTCATCTATAGACCCAGAGAAAAGTGTTTATGAAGTTGTGAGCCAAAATTCTGATATTATATCTATAGGTGGAAGAAACTTAAATGCTAGAGCTTATATTTCACGTTTTAACTTCTCAGGTGCAGACCAAGAAAAGAAATGTGGAGTGTTAAGTGGTGGTGAGCGTAATCGTTTACACCTAGCCTTAGCATTAAAAGAAGAGGGTAATGTGCTACTTCTCGATGAGCCTACCAATGATATCGACGTAAATACTTTACGTGCATTAGAAGAGGGTCTTGAAGCATTTGCAGGTTGCGCAGTAGTAATCTCGCATGATAGATGGTTCCTAGACCGTATCGCTACACATATCCTTGCTTTTGAGGGTGATTCACAAGTAGTTTTCTTTGAAGGTAGTTACTCAGAATATGAGGAGAACAAGAAAAAACGTATGGGTAATGTAGAGCCTAAACGTATGAGATACAAGAAATTAATCTAATTGTGTTTTGCTTCTGTAAGTCTTTTTACAGAAGTATACAAAGAAATAATAATGGGTCTAAGACTCAAAATTTAAAATTTAACAAAATGGCAGTTCAAAAACCGTCTATACCACAAGGAACAAGAGATTTTGGTCCTAATGAAATGGTAAAACGTGAGTATATTTTTAGTACTGTAAAGAAGGTATTCGTTAAGTATGGTTACCTTCCTTTAGAGACTCCAACTATGGAGAATCTATCTACTTTACTAGGAAAATATGGTGAGGAGGGCGACAAATTACTATTTAAAGTTCTAAACTCAGGTGATTTCCTTAGAAAATTACCTAGTGATGTTTACGAAAGTGGTAATTCTGTTGCAGCAGGTGTAAAAGTTAGTGAAAAGGGGTTACGTTATGATTTAACAGTGCCTTTTGCTCGTTACGTTGTACAACATCAAAGTGAGATTTCTTTTCCTTTTAAGCGTTACCAGATTCAACCAGTTTGGAGAGCTGACAGACCTCAAAAAGGACGTTATAGAGAGTTCTTCCAATGTGACGTAGATGTTGTAGGTAGCGATTCTTTACTTAATGAAGTAGAGCTTATTCAGATAGTTAGTGAGGTGTTTGGTGCACTAAATATTAATATTACTTTGAAGCTTAATAACCGTAAAATCTTATTCGGTATTGCTGAAAGCATAGGTTATGCTGAGAAGATGATGGATATTACTGTTGCTATTGATAAGCTTGATAAGATAGGTATAGATGCAGTATGTGAGGAGCTTAGAGCTAAGGATATTAACGACGAAGCCCTTGAAAAACTGAAACCTATACTTGAGCTTTCAGGTTCTAACAGAGAGCGACTAGCGGCTATTTCTGAGATTATCGCTAGTAGTGAAACAGGTATGTTAGGTATACAAGAGGTGACTACTATTCTTGATATCGTTGACGAATTAGGCATAAACTTAGACCTAGAGCTTGATTTATCTCTTGCACGTGGACTGAATTACTATACAGGAGCTATCTTTGAAGTGAAAGCTAAAGATTATGCTATAGGTAGTATTTCTGGTGGTGGTAGATATGATGACTTGACAGGTATCTTTGGATTAAAAGGAGTATCAGGAGTTGGTATTTCTTTCGGTGCAGACCGTATCTATGATGTCTTGACTGGTCTTGATCTTTTCCCAGATAGTGCAAAAAATCAAACTAAAGTTATTTTTATTAACTTTGGTGCTAAAGAAAGTGTTGCAGCTTTAAAACTTGCTCAGGAAATGCGTGTTGCAGGTATTGCTACTGAGGTATATCCTGATAGCAAGAAGATGAAAAAGCAGATGGAATATGCTAATCGTAGAGGTATAAGTTTTGTTGCTATAATTGGCGAAACAGAGCTTGCCGAAAATAAAGTTACGGTTAAAGATATGCAAAGTGGAGAGCAATATAGTGTTGCATTTAGTGAAGTAACAGAATTTATTAAATCAAAACTATAATGCTTTAATGCATCATTATAAAATTGAATTATAAACCTATATATAAAGATTATGAATAAAGATAAGCAAATTTTCTCTCTTATATCAGACGAGAAAAAGAGACAAATGAGTGGGATTGAGCTTATTGCGTCTGAGAACTTTGTTAGTGACCAGGTAATGGAAGCTATGGGTTCTGTACTTACAAACAAATATGCTGAGGGTTATCCTAACGCTAGGTATTATGGTGGTTGTCAAGTTGTTGATAAAATCGAACAACTAGCAATCGACCGTCTATGTGAGTTATACGGTGCTGAATATGCAAACGTACAACCTCACTCTGGAGCGCAAGCTAACATGGCGGTATTTACAGCTGTTCTTAAACCAGGCGACACTTTCCTAGGTCTTAACTTAGCGCATGGTGGTCACCTTTCACATGGTTCTCCAGTAAATACTTCTGGTATTTTATATAATGCAATTGGTTACAACGTTAAAGAAGAAACTGGTACAATTGATTATGAAGAAATGGAGCAACTAGCCCTAGAGCACAAACCTAAGCTTATCGTTGGTGGTGCTTCTGCTTATAGTAGAGAGTGGGATTATGCTCGTATGCGTGCTATAGCTGACAAAGTTGGTGCTTTATTATTAATCGATATGGCTCACACAGCAGGTCTTATTGCTGCTGGAGTACTTGAAAATCCACTTCCTCACGCTCACATCGTAACTAGTACTACACACAAAACACTTCGTGGACCACGTGGTGGTATTATCATGTTAGGTAAAGATTTTGACAATCCTTGGGGTTTAACTACACCTAAAGGAGTAATCAAAAAGATGTCTCAAATCCTAAACTCTGCTGTTTTCCCAGGTATTCAGGGTGGACCACTAGAGCATGTAATTGCTGCTAAAGCTGTAGCTTTTGGTGAAGCATTAGAGCCTTCTTACAAAGAGTACCAAGCACAAGTTCAAAAGAATGCTGCTGCTATGGGTGAAGCGTTCAACAAGTTAGGTTATAAGATAGTTTCTGGTGGTACAGACAACCACTTATTACTTATCGACCTACGTTCTAAGTTTCCAGATTTATCAGGTAAAAAAGCTGAGATTGCATTAGTTTCTGCTGATATCACAACTAATAAGAACATGGTACCTTTTGATTCTCGTTCACCTTTCTTAACTTCTGGTATTCGTGTTGGTACACCAGCTATCACTACTCGTGGTTTAAAAGAGGAACAAATGGCAATCATCGTTAACTTAATCGATAGAGTACTATCTGATTTCGAGAATGAAGAAACTATCACTGAAGTTCGCAAAGAGGTTAACAAATTAATGGCTAACTACCCATTATTTGCTTGGGAACGTCGCTAGTATATTAGTCCTAATGACTTTCTAGTGTATGCCTTGCAAATTGGTATATTATAAATGAGAAAATCACGATTTTGAGCTATAGAATAGCTCAAAATCGTGATTTTTTTACTAAATTTGTGAATGTTTAACAAAAAGATGATATGGCTAAAATTAAAGTACAAGAAAAGGAAGTTACGGTTATTTCAATAGAAGGAAACGACTATATTTCTTTGACTGACATGGCAAATGCTAAAGAGAGTGAAAGTCGTGCAGCCGATATAATAAAGAATTGGATTAGAAACAGATATACACTAGAATTTTTAGGGACTTGGGAGTCTATTCATAATTTAGATTTTAAAGTGGTCGAATTTGACCACTTTAAATCACAAGCTGGTTTACCTAGCTTTGTGCTTAGTGCATCAGAGTGGGTTAATAAGACGAATGCTATTGGTATTATTGTAAAAAAAGGAAAGTACGGAGGGACATACGCCCATAAGGATATAGCATTTGAATTTGGTTCAGCTATTAGCGTACCATTTAAACTTTACCTTATTAATGAATTTCAACGTTTAAAAGAAGAGGAACAGAAACAACTCGGTTGGTCTGCCAAAAGAGAATTAGCAAAAATAAACTACCATATCCACACCGATGCTATCAAGGCGAATCTTATCCCTGCGGAACTTACACCTAAGCAAGTTAGCATTGTATACGCTAGTGAAGCGGATGTTCTGAATGTCGCTCTATATGGTATAACTGCAAAGCAATGGAGAGATGCAAACCCAGAACTAAACGGCAATATTCGTGACTATTCAACCATTAATGAGCTAATATGTCTTTCTAATATGGAAAATATTAACGCCGTACTTATTGGCGAAGGTTTATCTCAAAGCGATAGGCTAATAAAACTCAATTCTATTGCTATTCAGCAAATGACGGTGCTTATGAATGTTCAGAACAGGAAACTATTAAGGTAGATATATGTTTGTTACTAATAAATTTAATAATAATCAAACTAAAATATACGGGAATTTTTATTTCATTCACAAATGGCTTATTCAAAAAGCAGAATAACCTAATCGAAGAGTATAGTAAATTAGAGATTCTAGACGATTTACTATCCGAGTGTGCAACCTGCTACTATTTTTGAGAGAAGATATGAAAATGGTGTATCAACTATCAAGTTTGGAACAAAGTTAAAGCTATCTAATGCAGCCAAAGAGGAGATTACTTTGAAGTGTCTACCAAATATGTCAGTACTTGCTGCATATATGCAGGTTAATGTTAGCATTCCAGAAGTTGAAGATGTTTTAGCCTATTTTAATAAACGAGGTGCTTTTACCATTTCTCCATCTAACTCTCAGGTTATTACAAAGTATGAGGCGTTGAAAGATGTGAAAAGGAAAGATTACATCTTAAAATACCTTAAAGAGGCAGACTTTAACATTACCGACATCTATACACAAGAGCTGGCGGAAACCTCTTTTGGTGAAATAACATGTAAGCATACAGTGATTAATAAAGATGGCGAAAAAGAGACTTTTGAATTGGATGAAGAATTTGAATCTGCTGGCACTCAGATAACAATGGAGATAGCAAGTCGGATAAATATTTTGATAGAGAATGATGGGTTGTTGCTTGTAGATGAGATAGAATCATCTTTGCACCCTAAGTTAGTTGAGTATATAATCGAGCGTTTCCTACAGGAATCAAGATATGCTCAATTGCTTGCTACAACTCATTATGATGGACTTTTAGCACAAGACGACCTACTTCGTAAAGATAACATCTGGTTTACAGAGAAAGGCGCTGATGGAGCATCAACTCTTTATCCACTTACCGACTTTAAAGCCCTTAACCGCATATCGTCACTACAAAAAGCGTATAAGTTTGGTAAATTTGGTGCTATCCTTAATATTTAGAGTATGAGAAAGAAGAATTTTACAATTGTTATTAGTATGTACAAAAAAAATATTATCTTTGTGTGTCTATTTGTACTTACGATTGCACAAAATAGGCACTGTCAAGACTGTAGGTGAATATATTTGAAGCATATTGTCAGAGCGATATGATTCTTATCTTGCAGTTTTACGGGTTGGTATAGTTGATATATTTATATAAATAAATTAATATCATAAATTTATGTGTTTTGAATTGCGTAAAATAAATACTCTTAAAATGAATGTAGAGTAAATTTAATGCGATTAAGAATAATTTATGGTATTAGGTTTTTCATCTATGAACAGATTTTATGGAAGACTGATGGTGTAAAAATAAATCAAGTAATAAAAATATGAGAAAATTTCCATTGCATTATCTTAGTGAAGACGATTTTGAAAATCTGACAACTCTTATCTGTAATAAGATATTAGGTGTAGCAACTATCCCTTTCGCTAAGGGGAAGGATAAAGGTAAAGATGCTCGTTTCACTGGAATGGCAAATTGTTTTCCAAGTGAGTCAAAGCCTTGGAATGGCAAGATAATTATTCAAGCAAAACATACAAGTAAAGAAAATGCTAGCTGTTCAGATAGTGATTTTCAAAGTACTTTAAAAAATACTGAGATAGTTAAAGTCAAGACACTCAAAAAAGGCGGTGAGTTGGATTATTACATGTTATTTACAAATAGAAAGTTAACAGGAATAAAAGATAGTTGTTTAAAGGAGTTATTCGACAAAGATGAAATTGAATACGAAATCATTGCAGACGAAAAAATACAACAGTTACTACAAAGTTATCCTGATATAATAAAGGCAGCAAAACTTAATGATTTGCTGAGACCATTAGAATTTGACGAGTCTGATTTGAAAGAGATAATTATTGCCATCCATGAAGCTATTCATAATAAAAAAATAGTAAATGTTATTACTGACTTTTCTAAAATAGATATAGAGAAAAAGAATAAGTTAAACAATCTCAGCAAAACTTATTTTGAGGACTCTGTAAAAAAGAATTTTGAAAATTTTGGACGAATTGAAACCTTTCTTTCTTCTCCTATTAATGTTGAGTTACGTGAACAATACGATGACTCCACGAATGAATTAAATGCAAAGATAGCATTAATAAGAGGGGAATATGCAGAATTTGGACATCTATTAGAAGATCTTTATGATTATATTATAAATAATAATTCTAATGATTTAAAAGGTAAGAAAAGATTGGTTAGGACTTTGCTACATTACATGTACTGGCGTTGTGATATCGGAAAAAAAGAATAATAATATGTTGATACCAAATAAACACACAGATATAAGATACTCTATACTATACTTATCGGGAATGGTAATACAAGAGATTCAACAAAGCGGAATTATAAAATATGATGATTTGAAAAAATCAATTATAAATCAAGTTGGGAAAGAAGTAGGAGATTCATTTGAATACTCATTGTCATTCTTATACTTAATAAATAAAATCACTTATAATATAGATTCAGACACAATAACACTATGAAATTAATAAAAGTATTTTCAAATAAGAATTTCAAGAATGTGCGTTTCAATGAACGTTTTAATATTGTATTAGCTGAAATTCGAAATAAAGAAAACAAAAAGGATACGCATAATTTAGGTAAAACTTCGCTAATCTATGTGATCGATTTTCTTCTTTTAAACGGATTTAACAAGGGGAAAGGACTGCTTTCAAATCCTATATTTGAAGGACAGGTATTTTATTTAGAGTTAAAATTGAATAGTGAAAAGTTTCTTGTAATTAAACGTAGTGTAGATTTTCCTTCAAAAATATCATTCAAATTAAATGATAATGAACTGAGTGATTTTTGTACTCCTACAGAATGGGATGAAGAAAATATTTCTTTTGATAAAGCAAAAGAAAAACTAAATGAATATTTGGCTTTTAATACGTTAATTGATTACTCTTATCGTAAATCAATCACATATTTTTTAAGAACACAGCAAGACTATTTAGATGTATATCAATTAAGTAAATTCAAAGGGAAATACATAGATTGGAAACCTTTTGTTTTTGAATTACTTGGATTTAATAGTCGTTTAATTGAAGAGAAACTGCAATTAGAAATTAAAGCAGCGAATATCAAAAAGAGCATAAAGGTACTAGAGCAAGAAGCTAATATAGACATTAAAGAAAAAGACAAATTATTAGGTTTAATAGATATAAAGCAGAAAGAAAAAGAAGATGCAAGTACAACCATAGATAAATTCAATTTTTATTTAGGAGACAATAATATCACAAAAGACATAATCGAAGATTTGGATTTTAAAATACAAACTTTAAATACAGAAAAATATCGTATATCTTATGAAATTTCTAAAGCGGAAGAATCTTTAAGGAACTCTGAAAATAACATTAATGTGCCTAAATTAAAGCAACTATTTAATGAAGTGCAATTGTATTTTCCTTCCGAATTAAGTAAGCAATATGACGAATTAGAAAAATTCAACATTGAAATTTCTACTGAAAGGCGAAAATATTTACAAGAATATTTAAAAGATCTTAAGAGTGAACTTAACAATATTGACATTGAATTACAAGAGTTAGAAAATAGTAAAAGTGACAAACTGTCATTTTTAACAGAGAAAGATTCATACTCAAAATTTAAAACATATCAAAAGCAGCTGTCGACATTAGAAGTAGCTGTGGATCGCTTGAAAGAAAAGTTGAATTTAATTGATAAGTCGATAGGGCTAGAAGAAGAAATTAAAACTATCAATGAGCAGATCAATAATTCCATTGATAATATAAAAGGTGCACTTAAAGAAAGGAAACATGCAGAAATCAATAAAATATTCGACGGAATTTTAAAAGAGATAGTTAATCAAAATGCTCTTATCTCAATTAATCAAAATAAACAAGGTAATATTGAATTTTCTGCTGAATATGTAAATTCGGAAAAAAGGGATATAACCTCTGAAGGGGATGGCACGTCATATAAAAAATTACTATGCATGGCTTTTGACTTGTCTTTGTTGATTTATTATTCGAAAAAATCATTTTTTAGATTTGCTTATCATGATGGTATAATAGAAGGTTTGGATAATCGTATAAAAACAAGGCTATTAAATAAACTTAAATTAATATGTATTGAGTACAATATTCAACATATTGTTACTTTAATTGATTCAGATATTCCAAGCATTAATAATGGGGCACTATACAAATTTGCGGAAGAAGATATTTGTTTAAAATTAAACGATTGGAATGATGAAGGTAAATTATTTAAACAAAGTTTTTAATATTAAAATAGTCTATTCTTGTTTTGTCGGACACCAATAAATAAGAAACTGTCTTATAAATTTTGGTGGATCTCTAATCATCTAAATGATGTTGCAGTCGAAGCAAAATGCGAGACTGACATATCAGAATATAAAGTGGTGGGATTTTTTATAACTAATTCATTCGTGTATTATGGTTTGTTCTCTGAATACCCAATTGTGCACCTAAGCGATCTTGATAGATATTTGGATACATCTGAGCTGACTGTTAGCTATGTAGTTTAACTGGAGAGGATACAAAACCCTCTCCAGTTAAACTGTTTTATCGACCTTCGACCAATTCAATTTCACGAGGTGTAAGTTCATAGAGTTTATATACCATTTTATCTATTCTTGCTTCTAGCTCTAATGTATCTGCTTTATAATCCGAACCTTTAATTCTCAAAATTTCATCTACGATACTTGCAAACAATTGCTGCACGTCAATCTCTACTAATTTTATTGGCAAATCATCAACTTCATAGCCATTAACATTACTATTAGTACTAAAGCATCTAAAATACCAATTCAGTAATTTTGAATTAAGGAGAGCCAATACGTACTTTATGTCGTAGTCATCGCTTGGCAATAAATAATTACAAGAATTTGCAAGATATATATCTTTCGGAATATATGTCATTACTAATCTCGTATGATCATTTGCTCCGGTCATGCCTTGCATTGCAATTCTCTCTGAGTTATGATGATTTGATTTTCCCGACTTCTGATATTTCATAAGGTACGATTTCTCTTCTAAATACTCCACAGTTCCTTGACTCATTTCTTTTGTAAAGTAGTATCGCTGTATTGATGCACCTTTTAATATTAAAGGATTATTAATATTAAAATTGAAATATTCTTTATGAAATGTCATGTTTAGTTCACCCTCAAAACATTTTAATTTTACATTCGATGATTGCTGTTTTACTTTAATTATAGTTTGGATATCCTTGTTTTCAATTCTTGGAATTGTATATGCGTTTGGATCAATCGCCTTGATAATATGTTTCGTAAAAAGAGAGGTAATACCATTTTCTTTATTTTTGTCCTTCCATACATTTACAGTAAAGGGTTCTAACGAATGTGTATTTCTGATAACAATAGTACAAACGCTCATTTTAACAGACTCGAACACTCTTTTTCGTTTACTATCTCTTTCTGGATATGAATCTATGACTACAATTTGAGCATTATCAATAGTATATTTCCTCAATTGTTCTGCCTGTTTGTCTGCAAGAAATGAATTTTGAAAAATATATGTAATTATACCATCTGTCTTAGTCAAGCATTTTAGAGCTTTAGCTAAGAACAATTTATAAGCATTCAACTTTCCTCCAAATGCAATATCAAATTCTCTTTGGCATTTCAGTGCGGATAGTTCACCTGCATTATTACCTTGATATATAAAATACGGAGGATTCCCAATAACAACATCAAATCCAACAAAAGCACCATCATCTGAAAGCAGTGCAGGGAACTCAAATCGCCATTCAAAAGCATCTTTGTAGAGGTGATTGTTCTGAATATCAGACTCATTTTGGAGCATTGTTTTTAGTTTCTTTTCTAATTCTTTAGCCTCTTTTAACTCAGCTTTAGTGGCTGATCCAAATAAATTATCAGCTCTAAGGGCGTTGATTTTACCTTGTAGTTTCATGCGTTTTAGCTTATCTTTGTCGTTGAGAGAAGTTTTAAACGCTGATTTTATTTCCTCTATTTTTGTGCGAAAGTTAGCTTTTTGTGATTTGTTCGAAGTGGTGGTATAACCCGAAACTAAGGCTTTGTAATCCTCTAACGTGAAGTTAGTTTTATTCTTTCGGTTATACTCCGCAAATACTTCATCTATTGGTGTGTCAAGGGCATAACGACTCAACAAAGAATTTCCACACATAATCTTATAATCTAAGTTTGGAAGCGGCTGAGGTTCGTTTTCTTCTACCACTAGTGAGAGCCAAAAGCGTAACCGTGCAATGTCTACTGCGCCCTGTTCAATATCCACCCCATAAATTGATTTTTGGATTATATTCTTCTTAACTTCTGCACGATTAAGAGTCAAATCAAGAGCCATTTTACAATGAAATATCTCGTTTAGAATACCCATAGGAAACGCACCTGAGCCAATTGCAGGATCACAGATTTTAATATTATCCAATAGATTCTCTATCTCAGCAGCGTTCTCGATGATAAATTTTGCGCTTGTATCATGTTGATTTACAAATGATTCTAGCGCAGTGTTCTTACCTAACTTCGATTGTAGGTACTCAATTAAACTCTGTCTACACATATACTGCACAATCTCCTTAGGTGTGTAGAATGCGCCTTTATCCTTGTTGTCCTCCAAAAGGTTCTCAAAGATATGTCCCAACATTTCGGGGTCGATACCTATCTCTGCATCGTGAGGGTCGTTTCGTCGATAGTAAAGTTATAGTGTGAAAAGAACTCCATTAAATCTGCAAAATAGGAGTACGGGAAATCAATATCCTTATTATCTAGCGTATCTCTATCAAACAGACCTCCATTAAGGTAAGGAATTTTGATAGATTCACCTAGAATAGACGATGCAATATCCCCCTCGCGTTTAGTATTAAGAGTGTCGAAAAATAATACCTCTAACACATCACTTAATAACCTATCACATCCCTCATAGCGCTTAATAAGGTTTTGAAGATATTGTAAGTCACCACCGTGCCAATTAGAGCAAGATGCAGAACACCCCATCCAACCTTTCTTTTGCAGAAATTGAAGAAACACCAATCGACCAAGCATTTTTTTTACATAGTCTCGATTGGGTTTTGTGTCACCAATGTACGCTATGAATTTGGTATATTGCTGTTTGTACTCCCTGAAAAACTCCTTTGATAGCTTTTCTACAGAAAAAGCCTCTCGGATATCCTCAAACGATAATCGTCTTTCAGTTAAAGATATTAATCTCTCGGCAGCAGTGCGGTAACTTTCGTTACTACTTCCAAATACATAGGTATAGCGTTTGGGAGTGGTCTTTTCATTACATAGGTCACAGATGAACGATAATCGCCACTCTGAATCATTATAATATACCGCAAGTGCAGCATCATAACCATATTGAATGTAGCTACGTACTAGTGAGCGTAATCCCACCTTGTTTAACTTGATGTTGGTGTTGTCTTTTAGTTCAAAAGCAAAAAGTCCAACGGAATAATCATCACTAGTAGTTAACTCCCCAAGCTGATAACCGCTAACTTTGTCGTTCTGATCGCTGCAAAGCTCGGCAGGAGTTGTACGTATGTCTCTTGCACCAAATAAGTTGATTAACATATCTTGCCACACTGCTGAGTCGTATGGCTGACTAAATATATTTTGTAGATCTTGTCTGTTCATGATTGGGTAGGATTAAATAAAGGTTTCGGATAACACTATATTAGCTGCAATCTCATTTTCAATGTTCTCACTGCTATTTTGTCTATTATATTTTGTGGATAAAGCTGTAATTATTTGCTCTAGCTCCACTTCTGACACTTCACACTTTTTGTATTTAGGAAGTAGTTTTGAAAGGTCACGAGTAAGTTTAGAGTATGTGCCGTGTTCCACATATTTAGCAAGAGTGTCACATCTTTCTTTCATTGCAGTAGATTTAAATTCTCTTTTTGCAAAGCGAAGAAGTGATAGAGCCCTATCCATAGTTCTATCCTTTTCGGTGGTAATAGATTTTGCGGTATCGTCAAGCATCGTTGTTACATCACTATCAAACTTGCCGTAAGCAGCAGTCACATGACCGTAGTGACAAGTAGGTAGTGGGAGAGCTTTCTCGTCTGGTTCTGCTTTAAATAGCTCTATAACTTCTAGGAATCCAACGTCTTTAACAACTTTGTCTTCAATCTTGTAAAACTCTTTTTTGTATGGTGACGAGACATATACTAATGATGAATCAGCCTTTATGCTTTTCCCACTACCAGCAAGTGACCTTGCAGTGCGAGATTTTAAAGGCAGTTCTTTTATTCTGTTGTAATCGTCTCGGTTATGATTTCTAAAGTCGCGTATCTCACGCAATAGCTCTAATGTTTTATCTACATCATCGCCAATATTAGCATTAAACAGCTCAAATTGTTCAACTATCTCTTCGTGTGAATATATCTGTGAATCTTCACCATAAGCAGAGTGAAAACCTTGTAGCTTAGCTAAGGCATTTTTGTATAGTTTAATCTGTGCATCACCTTCAGCCGATGGATAAAACATATAATTCACGATAGTACCTGCCACCGATCCAATACGATTAACACGACCTATACGCTGCATCAAACGTGTAGCGTTCCAAGGAGTATCATAGTTAACAATCACATTTGAACGATGCAGGTTGACTCCCTCAGCCAATACATCAGTAGAAATGATGATATTATAATCATTTTTTAATTTGCCTGTGTAGTTAGCATCAAAATTTGTTACTATTGTCGAAAAGAGCCTATTTCTATTCTCAGAAGATACAGCAAGTATATCATCTCTTTTAAGCAGAGTTTTTAATCTCTCAGCTAGATAACTTATCGTATCCTTACTCTCCGAAAACACAACTAGTTTACCCGTTGGGTTCTCTTTAGAATCGAAAATCTTATCTTTTATATACTCTATAAATCTATCTAATTTCGGGTCGTCAGTTACGTTTTCCCACTGATAAATCAAACTGTCAAGCGTGGCGATGTCGAACTTTAAATCATTAATAAACTCTTCCTTAAAAGCTGATGCAGGATATACAAATTCATCCTTAGATATACCAAACTTTTCAACACCTTTTTCGATTATATCATCTAGCTCAATCCCCTTATCTTGTAGCTCTTTAACCTTTAAGTCAGGTGCAATGATCACCTTGTCAGCTTCAAACATATCTATCATCCCCTGTGTAGCACGACGGAGGTTGCCTAGCGATTTACGTAGAGCATAAAAGCTACTCTCCAATCGCTTGACCATGTGAGTGCGATAGATAGTAGCAAGCGAGCGCGATGTAGAATCAGCATTTGGGTAACGAACATCTTTTATCTCATCATTAAGCGAACTAATAGCTTTATAACGTGCATATTTAAGCTCCTCAGTAAGTGTTAGCATTGTCTGTTCAAATAGTAGACGAAGATTATCGTGTAGTAGGTACTCAACCTCACGAGGTCGCTCAATCTTTGGAAATATAATATTCTGACTCTTCAAATCCTCTTTATACTCCTCATAATTAAGGATGTTTTCACGCGTACGGCGAACAGTAATTTTATCAATCACCTTTTTTCGAATATCCTCATAAAGTTCTTTTACTGCCTCTACATCTATGCTCTCATGTCTACTACTTGTTAGCTCTTTGTATTGTGCAATCTTGGGTGCAAAGTAGTCTTGTAGGTTCGCGATACCATCTATATTACATTTCCGCTTGTCTTGAAATAGCATTAAGAGGTTATAAAGGTCGCTAGGACGGTTGTTGAGAGGAGTAGCAGATATTAGCATTATCTTCTTGCTACTATCTCCTGCACGACCTCTGTTTCTCCGACTTGTTTTGCAGATACGTTGCAAACTATCATACATTTGTGAACTGTCGCCTCTAAACCTATGTGCTTCATCCACCAAAATCATATCATATTCATCAGCATAGCGATAACCATTACCCTCATCGAGGATTTTATCGAGTGAGCCACAAGATATAAAATCGGCATTACGGCTAATTTTAAACTTATCAAATGTGCTTTTCCAGTTTGATATAAGTGCAGGAGGAAATATCACAAGTACCTTTGTATCGCGCACTCCATTTTCTTCTATAAATCGTTTTGCTATCATAGTGGCAATAACAGTCTTACCCAAACCCACAACATCTGCTAAGAAGAAGCCATTATGTTTCATAAGCATTTTATACCCTTGACTTACTGCATCTTTTTGGTATTTAAGATTTTTAAACCCTTCGGGAATGTCTAGAGTGAAATCGTCCTCTACTTGCTCACCAAAGAACTCTATCAGTACCTTTATATATAGCTCATAAGGAGTAGGATTTTGTCCTAGGTGTGTTTGAGTGGTGTAATATTTAATGTCTTCATAGGTTATAGGTAGTCCAGTTTTCCAAAGTCTATCAAACTCACCTTTACAGAACGCTACATCGTCATAATCTTTCATTGCTACATTTAGTTCATAGCGTGGTGCACGAGAGAGTCCAAACCCCGATTCTGAGATGTTGCTAGAACCCATTATCACCCAACCGTCTGAGTGTGGGGTATGTTTTTCGGGAAGAAAGAGATAGAATTTAGCGTGTAAATCACGTGTTGGGTGTATACGTAGCTCTACACGAGAGTCTAAAATATCATCAGCTAGCATCAAAATCCCCTCTTCAACATCTTTGTAATAGAGAGCTTCTTTAACGTCTTTAATAAAATCTTTGCGGTAAATCTCACGAGCTTCATCGCTAACAATATCACTTGCAAGAAAGAGCATGTTTTTATTATGCTTACGAAAAATATTATCTATGTTTATTCCTATTAAAATCTGAATTTTAGGAGGAGTCTCCATCTTTGCAAACTCTTTGCGAAGTGCAAAGTAGCCTGACGAGCGGAAGTAACCTACCACTGCATGAAATGAGTGTAGGTTTTGCATACCCTCAATGATTCCTTTAAACTTATCAAAGAGAGTGTTAGTTATATGGTTAGTGAAGAATTTAGTGTGTGCAACACCATATCTGACCCCACCATTAGTAGAATCAGACGAGTTTGGATTTTTATATCCCATATACTGCGCTGTTGCGCGAGAACTAACTTATTCGAAAAATACAGGTATAGACAAATACCTTAGAGATAGATACAAAGATGCGTGAACATCCCTTATCGATTCCTAAGGTATTTGGCGTAACCTGTATCAACAATAAGTTCAGCCCACGCAAAGCGTAGGCATTTACTGAACTTATTCGTGTTGATACTTCTTTAAATCGCCAAATTTCTAGGTATCTCGAATAAATAGCAAACGCTAATTAAAAAATATGTAATGTTTTATCTTTTTTCTTATAATTTTATGTTTTTGTTTTTACAAAGATACACAATTTTATGCAATTTCCATTATTTAAACTCAACGAAGTTTGTTCAGTAAACTATGTTGAATTTATATAGTGCAATATTCATGCTATTTACACCACTACTCAATGTGTCTTTTATACTAACTTTTGTGAAAAGTCAACAAATGAAGTCATTTATTGTTTTAATTTCAGTATTTAATAATGGTAGCTTTTATTTTTCTTATTTATGTTAGGTGTCGCGATATACCAATGGTCTATTAGTGGAGCTTTTTTTTAATTTGTTGTAAAATATTTAACAAATATACTAGCGTAAGACTCTGAAACACACATTTTGAGAAAGACCCATTTTTTTTATTATAATCAATAATTGTTAACTAACAATTATTTTTAATGGGGTACAAAAAAAGGAGCTATAAAGCTCCTTTTTGCGGTATGGACGGGACTCGAACCCGCGACCCCCTGCGTGACAGGCAGGTATTCTAACCAGCTGAACTACCACACCGTGGTTTTGTTCTTAAGAGGTGTTCCTCTCAATTGCAATGCAAAGGTAGGGCAAAATTTCTTTACTTCCAAATTTTTGAATAACTTTTTTTAATAAAATTTTACATTTTATTTTTAAATGCTGTAACTAAGGAAGTTATGAAGTAACTTTTTTACACTATTTTTAGAAGTTTCCATTATTTTAAAGTATGAAACATAGTTTTTAGAAGTACCTTCTATTATTTGTCAAGTGTTATGCGTAAAACATCCTTTGTTTTTTTAGTAATTCTAAAGATATTACTAGTGCGATAAGGTGCAACCCACATAATTTGATTGTTACTCTCAAAAATAAGAACCTTCTCCTTATCTAAAGCAGATAATTTACTATCTATCATAAAATCGCTCACCTTCTTTGTGCCCTGCATCCCAAAAGGGGCAAATTCATCGCCATTTACAAAGGTTCTCACTGTAAGTGGAGGAGTAATGCTGTCAAGGTCAAAAAGAGCCATATTTGACGGTGTTTTGAATGATTCTATATCGTTTACATCTAGCACATCCAGTTTAATCTTACAATTATTAAACTTTAGGTCTTTAAATTTACTATCCTTAAACTTATCTATAATAAGAGCGTCTTCTGGATTTACACCACAATTACTAGAGTTAACTTCATTTAGAATTAATTTACCTCGGTTAAGCAGTAACACATAGTCCTTACTGAAAAATTGTAATCCGCTTTTTTGTTCAGCATCAGCACAGATAATTCCCTCACATTGCTTATAAGCGAATCCCCATTCACGAATAATCTCAAATAATGAATATGATGGGGTAGGGGTAAGTTTTATTTCAGACAAATCTATAGTTACCTGATTGTCACACATGCTAATTGCCTTTTTCTTAAGCTCGGAGATAAAAAACTGTAGTAACTCATAGGATTGACTAACATTCTCGGTTGTTGCAAGCATAGTAGAGTTAAAATCATTGTTTAACTCCTTAAATACAGGCATAATTTTATGCCTAATCTTATTTCTTAAATACTTGTTAGAACTATTTGAAGAGTCATCACGGTAAGCTATAGACTGCTCATTACAGAAGTCTGTAATTTCTGCTCGTGTAGCAAAAATAAGAGGTCTAACAATATTGTCGCGTTTCTGTTGAATACCGCGTAAACCTTTTATTCCTGTTCCGCGCGTTAGGTTAATGAAAAAAGTCTCTGCACAATCATCACTATTATGCGCTATAGCTACATAATTATATTTGTACTTCTTAGAAAGTTCATTAAACCAATTATACCTTAGTCGACGTGCAGCTATCTGTATGGACTCACCATTGTCTTGAGCTTCCTGTATGGTATTAAACCTAACAGTATGTAAAGGAATACCATTTTCTAAAGCGTAATTGCGAACATGTTCTTCGTCTGTATCACTTTCATCTCCTCTAAGAGAAAAGTTGCAGTGGGCTATAGAAATATTATAACCACAAGTATGTAGTATATGCGTTAAACACATAGAGTCACGACCACCACTGACACCTATTAATATTTTGTCTGTGAAGTCAAACAGCTGAGTTTTATGCAACTCATTTTTAAACCTATTTATTAATTGCATTACAATATATTTATCTCTGGAAATATCTCAATACCAAACTTAAGTGCCACATCGTGCTGTATGCCCTTAGAGATTTCTAACACTTCATTTCCTGTAGCGTTACCACAGTTTACTAGTACAAGAGCTTGATTTTTGTGTACTCCTGCATCGCCAAAACGCTTACCTTTCCAACCACAATTCTCAATTAGCCAAGCAGCAGGGATTTTAACCCCATTAGTTACTGTGTAAGATGGAATTTGTGGGTATAAAGATTGCAGCTCTTCAAATTTTGAAACAGGGATTACAGGGTTCTTAAAGAAGCTACCGCCGTTACCAATCTCCTCAGGGTCAGGTAATTTTTCTTTACGGATTTCTATAATTTTATTGCGTAAACTACAAGCTGTTAAAGAATTATCGTTTTCGAAAAATTGCTTTAAGCCACCATAAGAAAGGTTAGGTGTAAAAATCGCAGATAGCTTATAAGTTACAGAAAGTACTATAGCCTTTGTTTTTAATGTAGTCTTAAAAATTGAGTGGCGATAACCAAATTCACAATCAGTACCTGCTATAGTTTCTACTTCTAAAGTTTCTGTATTGAAGTATTCTACTTCATGTATAGCATCTTTAGCTTCAACACCGTAAGCACCTATGTTTTGTACAGGTGAAGCTCCAACAGTCCCAGGGATATAAGATAAATTCTCTATTCCGTAGTAGTTGTTTTTAATGGTGTAGTCTACAAAATCATCCCACACAACACCAGCATCAGATTTAATAAAAACTGCATCCCCCTCACATCTAAGTACACTTATCTTATTAGAAACAAGACGTAAAAGTGTACCTTGGTAATCTTTAGTAAATAAAATATTACTTCCCCCACCGATTACAAACCATTCACCTTTATTTTCTAGGAAGAAAAACTTTAAATCATCGATATTTTCTATCTCTATATAATTTTTAGCTTTTACACTTATTCCAAAAGTATTAAGATGTTTTATGTTTATATCTTTCTCAGTTTTCATAAACTTAACTATTTAGTTTTAGTATTATTTTCGTTATTTTCTTTAATAATTACTTTAGCTCTTGCAAGAGCAGTTTTTATAGAGTCACAAACGTTTTCTTCACCAAGTAGATTCATTAATCCAGCCTCTACAAGTGTTTCACGAACAGAAGGTTTAACACCCGAAAGGATAAATTTAATTTTGTGTCTATGACTACTTTTTATCATGGTCTCAAAGTTGTGTAAACCTGTTGAATCAATAAAAGGTACACTTCTCATTCTGACGATACGGATTTTACGTTTGTTAGAAACGTTCTTTTGTAGTTCGTCAAATTTATTGGCAATACCAAAGAAGAAAGGTCCTTCAATTTCGTAAATCTCAACGTCTTTAGGGATTTCTTCGTCAATATCAGATACAGGATTATGAGATTCAGCATTATCCACTCCATTGGTGATATCAGAGATAACTGTAGTTTCAGAAGTACGTCTAATAAATAAGAATACAGCCAACATAAGACCTAACTCAATAGCAATAGTAAGGTCAAAGATAACAGTTAGCAAGAAGGTAACAACTAATACTAACACATCTGCCTTGTGACTTTTCATAAGAGATACAAAAAGTCTCCAGTTAGCCATATTATACGCAATTATTGCAAGTATACCGCCTAGACACGCTATAGGAATATGTTTAGAAAGGTTACCTAAGAAAAGTAATATCATCAATAGTACAATAGCATGTATAATACCTGAAACAGGAGTTGTGCCCCCATTGTTAATATTAGTAAGAGTACGTGCGATAGCACCAGTGATAGGAATACCTCCAAAGATAGGAGAAATTACGTTGGCAATACCTTGTCCCACTAACTCATCATTAGGATTGTGTTTCTCACTTGTGGCACCGTCAGCAACAGTAGCAGAAAGTAAAGTAACTATAGAACCAAAGATTGCAATAGTGATACCTGCTGAGAATAGATTTCTGATACTTTCAAATGTAAGACCTATGTTTGTAGGTTTAGGGATTGCTGCATTGATAACAAACTTGTCACCTATGGTTTGAACTGTAGTGATATTAAAGTAGTTTCTTAAAACAAATGACGCAATAGTCATAATAATGATAGCTATAAGGAAAGAAGGTAACCTATTATTGATTTTAATACAAAAATTGATAATAATGATAGTAAGTATAGTAATTCCTAAACTCCAAAAATTTGTTAGGTGAATATTAGAGAAATATACTATCCATTTTTCGATAAACGACGTTGGTATACTTTCTAGAGGAAGTCCTAGTATATCCTTAACCTGAGTTGTAAAGATTGTAACAGCTACACCACTAGTAAAACCTATGACAATAGGGTAGGGTATGAATTTTATGATACTACCTGCCTTGAAAAGCCCCATAAGTATTAGTATAACCCCCGAAATAAATGTGGCTATCATCAATCCTTCCAAGCCATAAGTCCCCACTATACCACCTACAATAACGATTAAAGCACCTGTAGGTCCACTTATTTGGTGGTTGCTACCGCCAAAGATAGATACAAAAATACCTGCAATAATACAAGAGATAATACCCTGATCAGGAGTCACACCACTAGCAATACCAAAAGCAATGGCTAAGGGTAGTGCAACAACACCTACCATAACACCTGCTATCAAATCTTTCATAAAGGTGTCTTTGTTGTAGGTTTTTAAAGATGTAAAAAACACTGGTTTGTACTCAATGTTTTTTAAGTTTAGTCTAGCTAACACGTTTAAAGCTGTTTGTTTCATTTTATTTAATATGTTTGTAATCTTATATCAAAGCTACATATTAAGGGAACTTCTTATAATTCTCCTTAAGGGAACTTCTAAAAATTGGATTTTAACGCTTTTAGATTTATAAATTTCATCTTTGAATTTTTACAAATACGCCGTGGGAACCACCACGCCTATATTTATAAAAATCCAAATCTAAAACTTCTAAATCTAAAATCGAATAAAACCAATTATTAGAACTCCCCTTAAGTATTTATGGATATCAAGCAAATCGAAAATATAAAAAATATAACAACAAGTGATAATTTGAAATATATACGATTAGTTTGTACTATAAACATGGAAATTATTGAAGCTAACCCTATTGTAATAACAGGATATAGTGAAATTGCCGCTGAAAAGTAGATAAATAACAATAGTAAACCTACAATCATATTAATAAGAAATAGGTAATAGGTATATTCAAACTTGGTACTATTCTCGTTATTATACTTTTTAAAAGTCAAAATTCCCACTATACTGCAAAATAGCAGTAATAGGGCATAAAGATAATCAAATATGCTGTAATCTTGCAAATAAAATGAAATTCTTGTAAAAGATTCTTTATAGAAATTCAAAATACTATTTGTCAACATTAAGAATTCTTCATCAATTAGCCATTGAAAATAACTAAAAAAGAAAAGAGGTGTTAAAATACCTAACAAAGAAGCTGAAATTTCTCTAATACTTAAAGTTGATGCAATAAGGTGTGTTATTATAAGAACAATAAAGAAAATATAATATATAGGTGCAAAAATTGCTGCTGCTCCTATATGGAAAGCCGAAAGAAAAGCATACTTTATAGTATTATAGTTAAGTTGAATAAATATCTGCTTTTCGCATGAAGACAGTATAAATAATATTATTATTTGATTTACAATATTAAATTTTGTAGCTGTAAATATAGAAATTAAACACAAAAATACTATTACAGATAAATAGCTTTTAGGTGTATTTGTGTTAAACCGCATTATTATACGTGAAAGGTAAAAGGCGTTTATTGTAGTTGCTAGCATTATGATAATGTAGCCCTGTAAACCCATTTCTCTAATTTTTGTAAAGATAAAATTAGAGATGTAAGTATACCCACTGAAAGAATATTCAGCAGAAGGTAAGAAATTGTATGGTTCAATATCTAAAAAAAAATCTTTACCCCATAAAACTATTATTAGTATTAAGAAGTAAAGAATAGCCTGAGATAAACTCTTCAAATTCATTTTGTAGGTTTGTGTTAACGTCGTAAACTCAAATTTTGAGTTTACGACGTATGTAGTTTTATTTCATTAAGTCTTTACCAATATCTGTTCTATAGTAAATTCCTTCATAATCTATACTCTTTAAAGTAGTATATGATGTATCAAGTGCTTCTTGTATAGTGTCACCAAGTGAAGTTACTGCAAGAACACGACCACCGTCTGTTACGATGTCACGACCAACAAGTTTAGTACCAGCGTGGAATACTATACTCTTAGTACGAGTGTTAGTGCCTAAGATTTTAAGACCTTTTTTGTAATATTCAGGATAACCACCAGATACAGCTACAACCGTAACAGCAGTTTTAGGAGAGATAACTAATTCTTTGCTATCTAGAGTGCCATAAGCAATACCTTCGAATAAATCAATTATATCAGATTCAATTCTAGGGATAACAACTTCTGTTTCAGGGTCACCCATACGTACGTTATATTCAATAACATAAGGCTCGCCTTCAACGTTCATAAGACCTATGAATATGAAACCTTTATAGTCTATTTTTTCGTTTTGTAAACCTTTTACTGTAGGGATAATGATTCTTTCCTCAACTTTAGCCATAAACTCAGCATCAGCAAATGGAACTGGAGAAACAGCACCCATACCACCTGTATTAAGACCTGTGTCACCCTCGCCAATACGTTTATAATCTTTGGCTTCAGGTAGAACTTTGTAACTTACATTATCTACAGCAACAAATACAGATACCTCTATACCTTTTAGGAATTCTTCGATAACAACTTTTTTACTAGCGTTACCAAATTTACCTTCTAACATTTCTGTAAGTTCTCTTTTAGCGTCTTCTAAAGTTTCAGGTATGATAACACCTTTACCAGCAGCAAGACCATCAGCTTTAAGAACATAAGGAGGTTTAAGGCTTTCTAAGAAAGCGTAACCTTCTTGGATATTTTTGTCAGTAAATGTCGCGTATCTAGCTGTAGGAATATTACAACGAGCCATAAAATCTTTAGCATATTGTTTACTGCCTTCAAGTAAAGCTCCAGCTGTAGAAGGTCCTACAAAAGGAATATATTTTAATTCATCGTCAGTTGTAAAGAACTCTTGAATGCCTTTTACTAAAGGTTCTTCAGGTCCAACTACAACAAGATTAATATTGTTTGTAAGCGCAAATTGTTTTAATGCTCCAAAATTAGTTGGAGAATATTCAATGTTTTGTCCAACAAGTCCAGTTCCAGCATTACCGTTAGCAATATATAATTTTGCTAAACGTTGACTTTGAGCAATCTTCCACGCAAAGGCGTGTTCTCTTCCTCCTGCGCCTAATAGCAGGACGTTAACTTTTTCAGGTAATTTCATAAATCTTTTTAATGGTGCAAAAGCACAATTTAATTAACATTCTAACTTTAGGGAACTTCTAGAACTCCCCCTTAGATAAACAATTAGTTTATCTAAAATTAAGAACTTTTTAACATTTGTTTTACAAAGATACTTTTTAAAATATAAAAAATGAAATTTCTAGTGCTAAACTTTCGCTCTTTTATTAAAAATATTGTACCTTTTAAAATGTATTACGTGTAATTTTCTGTTACTCAGTAGTATGTAAAATAAATTTATTTCCTTTTCTTTTTACGTTTTTCTTTGTTCTTTTTTGGCTTCTCAAAATAGAGTTCCTTTTCAAATTTCACTGTTTTAAGAGTGTAAGGACTAGTTTCTGTAAGAGCCGTGTGAGTAAGAAGTTCAAAATCTAGTAATTTGCGTTTCAAATCAGCACGTACAACTTTTATACTAACGCTGTCACCTAGAGTTATAATTCTAGAAGATTGAGATCCTACAAGTCTATAATTTTCTGCATCAAAATTATAACTATCGTCATAAATATCACGTAAAGAAACCATACCTTCAACCTTTGTCTCTTCAAGTTCTACATACACGCCCCATTCTGTGATACCAGAAATATAACCATTAAATTCTTGCCCTATCTTGTCGCACATAAACTCTACCATTTTGTATTTAGTAGAAGCTCTTTCTGCCTCAGCGGCTCTAATTTCACGTTCTGAAGAATGTACACATAGCTCTTCATATCTGTCTATAGGTGCAGAAGCCCCTCCGTCAAGATAATGCTGTAATAAACGGTGCACCATCATATCAGGGTAACGTCTAATAGGAGAAGTGAAGTGAGTGTAATAATCAAAAGCAAGACCATAGTGTCCTATGTTTTCAGTAGTATATTTAGCTTTTGCCATAGAGCGTAACGCTAGTACGCTAAATAAATTCTCTTCTCTTTTACCTTTTATATTGTTTAATAACTTATTCATCTCTTTAGCGATAGCGCGTTCTGATTTAGCTTTTAGCACATATCCAAACTTAGCTGCAAATTTAGAGAAGTCAGTATATTTTTGTTCATTAGGCATGTCATGTATACGATATACAAACGTACGAGACTTACGTTGCCCCTGTTTTCTGCGGCCTATAAATTCTGCAACTTTACGGTTCGCAAGCAACATAAACTCTTCGATAAGATGATTAGAGTCTTTCATCTCTTTGAAGTATATACCTATAGGTTTGCCTTCATCGTCAAGATGGAACTTCACTTCATCACGCTCAAAAGCTATAGAGCCATTTTTATAGCGTTTTGCTCTAAGGATTTTTGCTAATCTATCTAGTTCTACTATCTCCGCTGAGAAGTCACCTTTACCTGTTTCTATGACCTCTTGTGCTTCTTCGTAAGTGAAACGACGATCTGAGTTAATGACAGTACGTCCAAACCATTCAGATACAATTTCTGCTTCACTTGTAACATTAAACACTGCTGAGAAACATAGTTTTTCTTCGTTAGGACGTAAAGAGCACAATCCATTAGATAGTTTTTCAGGAAGCATAGGTACTACACGGTCAACTAGATACACACTAGTTGCACGCTCTACAGCTTCTTTTTCAAGGATAGTTCCTTCTTTAACATAATGAGTTACGTCGGCTATATGTACTCCAATTTCCCATATATCTTTACCTATCATACGTATAGAAAGAGCATCGTCAAAGTCTTTAGCATCTTTAGGGTCTATAGTAAATGTTACTATATCTCTAAAGTCTTTACGTTTAGCAATTTCACGACTAGTAATCTTAGTAGATATGGCATCTGCTGCACGTTCAACCTGAGGAGTAAATTCATAAGGCAGGTCATATTCAGCAAGTATGGCGTGCATTTCTGTGTTATTGTCTCCTGACGCGCCAAGTACACTTATAACACGTCCATTTGGATTACGTGTACCTTCAAACCATTCAGTAAGTTCTACCAATACTTTTTCATTATCTTTAGCGCCAAGTAGGTTTGCTTTAGTAACAAAAATATCGTTAGGCATTAATTTACTACCCACAACAACGAAAGCAAAATTAGGGTTTTCGCCTTGCTCAACAACACCCACGAATTTAGTATGTTTACGTTCTATTACTTTAGTAATGACAGCTTGTATACGTCCGCGACGTTTTTTAGGAAGTACTAGTATTTCTACAGTATCATCAACGATTACATTAGGAGCATCTTCTGTTAGAACAACTATATCTTCGTCAACAGTTTCTGTCTTGACGAATATTATGCGTGGACTAATAGTTATAACTTTTGCTTCTAATCCCTGTTCTGTGTGTTCTGCTAATTGGAATTTGTTATTACCTACAAATTCTAAAAATCCTTCGTCTGTTAATTTGTCAAGTGTATCACTAATTATGGCTATATGTTCTTTAGACACATTTATTCTCATATTCGCCATAACTCTTCTAGCCGAAAGTCTCGCTGTAGGGTTAGAGACAAATACACTTTTAACGGCGCTATATATGTTAGCTACCATCTCTTGTGAATTTCGTGTTTTTCGCATAATATTCGTATTTTTCTATTTAATTTTCGATATAAAGGTACAAAAAAATAAGGAATTTTTATAATTTTTTTCGATAAAAGTGCAAAATTTAACAGTAAATTATTATCTTCGCTTATCAATAAAGATGCCAAACTTATAGAATGTTTGTATATGTGTCAGAAAATTAGAGTGATAAGTAAACGATACAGGTGTAACTAAAAGAGTTGAATGAAATAAAGCAGATTAATAATTATAAAAATATAATGGATATAAATAAATTCATTTCCGAAAAACTATCTCTACCTTTAAAGGGAGTGTCAAATGTTATAGATTTAATATTTACGCAAAGTGCAACTGTGCCTTTTGTGAGTCGTTACCGTAAGGAGGCTACAGGAGGTTTAGATGAAGTGCAAATTGGTTCTATAAAAGACGAATATGAACGTTTAATAGAATTAGAAAAACGAAAAACTACAGTTCTAAAGAGCATAGAAGACCAAGGAGTCTTAACGGAAGAACTTCGCAAGAAAATAGATTCATGTACTGATTCTACAACCCTAGAAGATATTTACCTTCCCTATAAGCCAAAGCGTCGTACGCGTGCTACTATAGCTAAGGAAAAAGGGTTAGAGCCTTTAGCAAAAGTTATTTATTCTCGTAAAAATAGAGATATAGAATCTTTTGCTCATAAATTCCTTAATGATAATGTGCAAAGTATTGAAGATGCCTTTAGTGGAGCTAAGGACATTATCGCTGAATGGATTAACGAGAACGAAATAGCTAGAGCTATAGTACGTAGGAATTTTGCTAAAAGTGGTTCTATATGTTCTAAAGTTGCTAAAAATAAAGAGGAAGAAGGTGCTAAATATTCTGATTATTTTAGCTTTTCAGAGCCTTTACGAAAAACAGTATCACATCGTGTACTAGCAATTATGAGAGCTGAGAAAGAGGGTATACTAAAAGTTTCTATAGATGTGGAAGATGAGGCTGTAGTTGAAAATATAGAAAATTTCTTTATACATGAACCTAAAAGTGATTTGTCAGTAAAGTTAGTTTGTGAATCTATAGCTGATGGTTACAAGAGACTTATGCGTCCTTCTATAGAGACAGAGTTTTTGAGCGAAGCTAAATTAAAAGCTGATTTAGAAGCTATATCTGTATTTTCAAGTAACCTAAGACAACTATTATTACTTCCTCCTTTGGGTGAGAAACGCATATTAGCAATAGACCCAGGTTTTAGAACAGGTTGTAAACTTGTTTGCCTTGACCGTAATGGAGAGTTATTACATAATGAGGCAATTTTCCCTCACCCTCCACAAAATGATACATCAACAGCTATGCGCAAGGTTTCTCAACTTATAGAGATGTATAAAATTGAGGCTATAGCTATAGGTGATGGTACGGCAAGTCGTGAAACGGAATCTTTTATTAAACGTATGAAGATGCCTCACGAAGTAAATGTATATGTTGTTAGTGAAGATGGGGCTTCTGTATACTCAGCTAGTAAAGTAGCGCGTGATGAGTTTCCAACGTATGACGTAACAGTCCGTGGAGCTGTATCTATTGGTCGCCGTTTATTAGACCCTTTAGCTGAGTTAGTAAAGATAGAACCTAAAGCCATAGGAGTAGGGCAGTACCAGCATGATGTAGATCAAACAAAACTTAAAAGTAGCCTTGACACTGTTGTTGAGAGTTGTGTAAATAGTGTGGGTGTATCTTTAAACACTGCTTCTAAGCATTTGTTAAGCTATGTGTCGGGTATAGGTGCAGGTTTAGCACAAAATATAGTTGATTATAGGGCTGAGAATGGAGCTTTTAAGTCGAGAAGTGAGTTAAAGAAAGTTGCTAGACTAGGGGCAAAGGCTTATGAGCAAAGTGCAGGTTTCTTAAGAATACAAAATGGTAAAAATGTACTTGATGCTACTGCTGTTCACCCTGAAAGTTATTCTATAGTAGAGAAAATGGCTAAAGATTTAGGTGTTAGGGTTGAGGTGCTAATAACTGATAAGAGTGTAAGGGATAAGATAGATATTTCTAAATACGTTACAGAAACTATAGGTCTTCCTACCTTAAAGGATATTATCAATGAGCTTGAAAAACCAGGTCGTGACCCTCGTGGCGCGATAGAGGTATTTGAGTTTGACAATTCTGTACACACCATAGATGATTTACATGAAGGAATGGTACTTCCAGGTATAGTTACTAATATTACTGCTTTTGGGGCATTTGTTGATGTAGGAGTAAAGCAAGATGGTCTTGTGCATATATCGCAACTTGCTAATAAGTATGTTTCTAACGTTAACGATATAGTTAAGCTACATCAACATGTTACGGTGAAAGTACTAGAGGTGGATAAATCTCGTAAAAGAGTACAGCTGACAATGAAACTTTAATTATAGAACGTAATACAAGGTTTTAATTGGGTAAAGAGACTCGATTGAAGTTATAAACATATGGTATAACTGGTGGTGCAAGATTTGCAATTTTGGTTGTAATTGTATTTTAAGAGCTGATTTAACGTTAGCTCTTTTTTTGCCTTTATAGTAATAATTTTATTTATTATAATGTTTATTGAGCTGAATTCAACCTGCAAATGCAACTGAATTGAGGTCAAGAAACTATAGGGACATAAGAAAAGGCGAAACAAATCGGAGCCAGGCTCAAATTTATTCCGCC
>JAWXTP010000018.1:0-33024 GCA_044433415.1 Rikenellaceae bacterium | reverse complement strand
TTTTCCTTCTATGGTTTGGCTGGTTTGGTTTTAACCCAGGTTCACAACTTGCAGCAGCAGGTGCTGAAAATGCTAAAGGTATTGCTGATACTTTCCTTACTACTAACCTTGCAGCAGCAGCAGGTGGTGTATGTGCTCTTATTGTAGCATGGTTTAAATATGGTAAACCAACACTAAGTTTAGCTCTTAATGGTATTTTAGCAGGTCTTGTAGGTATTACTGCTGGTTGTAACCTTGTATCTCCATCAGGAGCCGTAGCAATAGGCGCTATCTGTGGAGTGGTTATGATTTTTGCAGTTGAATTTATAGATAGAATCCTTAAAGTTGACGACCCAGTAGGTGCTATTTCTGTACACGGTGTTTGTGGTACTCTAGGTACTATCCTTACAGGTGTTTTTGCTACAGAATCAGGACTTATAGCTGGCGAAACTTCTTTCTTTGGAGTACAGTGCTTAGGTGCAGTAACTTATATGGGTTGGGGTCTTGCAACAGGATTTGTCCTATTTAAAGGTATAGACTTAATTCACGGTATGAGAGTTGAACCACGTATTGAAGAAGAAGGTCTTGATATTTACGAACATGGTGAAAGTGCTTATAATTAGTCTTCATGTTATAGGGAACTTCTAAAAGTTATATTTATTCGACTTTTAGAAGTTCTCTAATATATTTTCCATAAAAAACGCAATAGCTTTAGTAGTCTACTAGAGCTGTTGCGTTTTTAATTTCATTACCACTTATCGCAGTGTGCAAATAAAGGATGTTACTTAAGGTGTTTTTTAGAAATTAGGCTTTATTTTTTAAATGTTAGATACCATTTATTATCTACTTTCACAAGGTCGCATTTTTGTTTGTTTAATGTGCCATTATTAAATATAAAATCAACATACGTTATGGCACTCTCCTTATCTTCATCCATTATTATTTTGCTAATGCTATATGATTTAACACCACCTTTAGCTTCTATTTCTGGTTTGATATTTTGATTAAACATATCAATAAGTACTTCTTTCTGTTCCTTATCTTGCGTAGCATCGCCTGTGCTTTGGATATAAAGTAAATTAACAACACCTGTGTAGTCACCTTGTTTTACAAATTCAGCATATTGTTCAGCTATTGCTTTGGGTGATGCCCCAGAAGAACAAGATACAATACATACAAATGCGCATAAAATTGCTAGTGACGCGAATAGTTTCTTCATAATAAAAATAATATATTTTGTTTTGTAAAAAATGAAAAATTTAAAAAATATATACTTACTCACTCACAAATATATATAAAAAATTCAATAAATAAAACTTATTGTAAAACAATGAAAGATTATCAGAACCTATATATAGGTTCTAAGTCTTCATTATATTCTATATCCGAAGGGAATATCTTTATCCCTCTAAACATAGGGATTGTCAAATCTGTTCTGCTTCCCTTGGTGATATCAATGTCAACTTCAAGGTAGCTGCGCCACACAAATTCACTACAATACATTTTGGAGCTATCAGACAAATCGTAATCATGATCAAAGGGAATATTGCGACCATACTGATATAACACATAGTCACGTACCTTTTGCTGAGATAAAGAATCAAGGCTTTCTAGTCTATATATTGCCCCAGCTGACGAATCTGAAGGTCTAAAAAAAGATTCTATAGGTTCACTGTGTATTTTGTCATCTTCAAGAGTTTTTCCCTCGTAAGGAACTTCATGAACTACATACCATGCACTATTAATATTAACTACAACACCTACATGAGAATATGCTCCTCTAGTGTTCGCATAAAGCACAGCTTGACTAGCAGTGCCTGTACCACGACGAAACGCAATATCACCATTGCGTAATTCAACAGGGATATTGCGTTTGTCTAAATCGTCATTCGTCGTTATGCACGACAATAGGAGTAAAGGTATTGTAATTAAAGCTATTATTTTTTCATGCTTAAATACCATTTACCATCAACTTTTTCAAGGTTAGTTTTTTCATCATCTGTAGTGCCATCACCATATTCAAAAGTAACTTTTACCTTTGCTGACTCACCATCTTCAGAGATAGTTTCTTCTCCAATAGTATAAGATTTAATACCACCTTTTTTCTCTATTTCAGGCTTAGCTTTTTCATTAAACATGCTAACTAATTGGTCTTTCTGCTCTTTGTCTTTAGCAGTATCACCAGTGCTTTTCATATAGAATAAGTCAACTAATCCTTCGAAGTCACCTTTTTGTACACATTTAGCATATTTTTCAGCTGCATCCTTAGGCGATGATTGAGAAGAACAAGATACAAAGCATACAAATGCACATAAAACTGTTAATAACGCAAATACTTTCTTCATAATAAAATATTTTAAGGGATTAATATAGGTTAGGAAGATTAAGATTAAATACGACTTATGCCCTCCTAAGTTCGTTGATTACAAATATATATAAAAAAAACGATATGCAAAAATATTGCACAAAAAAATAGAGATTTATAACTTTTTTAGCTATAAATCTCTATTTTTATTTATAATATTTTTATATATTATTTTTTCTCTATCATTTTTACTGAACGTTGAATAAATGAAGTTAGTTGTTCACCTTTTAACATTCCGTTAGAAAGTAGAGCTAAGTCTATCAATTGACGAGCAAGGTCGTTTTTCTCACCTTCAGCACGTAATTTCTCAGTTTTCTCTTTACGTAAAGTCTCTAACTCTTTGTTAATTTCATCACGTTTTTCTTTTTCCTCAGAAGTTAAATCTTCATCTTTCTTATCCTTAATAACAGCATCAAAAGTGTCTTTTTGTTTAGCTACAGAGCTTACTTGCTCGTCTATTGCAGCAACATCTTTACCAACAACTTTCTCTACTTGATCAAGAACTTGAGAAACTAGAGGGTGGTTGCCGTTAACTACAAGGTTATAGCTGTCAGGCATTTGGCCATAGAATGCATATTGACCTCCCATTTGGCTCATATCTTTCATACGGCGCATAAATTCATTTTGAGTAATGAACATAGGATTTGAAGTCTCATCTAAAGGCTCAAAAGATACCATATAGTTTACTTTGTCGTCATTAGCTAGTTGACTCTCAAATACAGGACGTAAGATATCTTGTTGAGCTGTACTTAAAGACATAGCTTTATTGTCGTTTTTCTTGATAAGTTTATCAACAACATCTGAGTCTACACGTACAAAACGGTGTTTTTCGTTTTTGTTTTCAAACCAACCAATGAAGTGACCGTCAAGGTTACCACTCATATTTAGCACATCATAACCTTTAGCTTTTGCAGCTTCAATAAAGCTATGTTGACCAATTTTGTCGTTAGTGTAAAGATAGATAACGTCGTCATTAACATCTGTTTGGTTTTCTTTGATAACAGTTTCATAGTCTGCTAAAGTGAAGTATTTACCATCACAGTTTTTTAATAACACAAAATCTTTAGCTTTATCAGCAAATTTCTCCTCAGAAACGATACCATATTGAATAAAGATTTTAAGGTCATCCCATTTTTGCTCAAACTCCTCACGGCTATTTTTGAAAATCTCGTTCAAGCGATCAGCAACTTTCTTAGTGATGTGAGAACTGATTTTCTTAACGTCAGGATCACCTTGTAGGTAACTTCTTGACACGTTCAAAGGAATATCTGGAGAGTCAATAACGCCATGAAGTAGAGTTAAGAACTCAGGAACGATGCCGTCTACAGTGTCAGTTACGAATACTTGGTTAGAATAAAGTTGAATTTTGTTCTTTTGGATATCAAAATTAGTTTTTATTTTAGGGAAGTATAAGATACCTGTTAAAGTAAATGGATAATCAACATTAAGGTGTATGTTAAATAATGGGTCTTCACCTGCTGGGTATAGAGAGTGATAAAACTCTGAATATTCTTCAGCAGTAACACTAGAAGGAGATTTAGTCCATAGCGGAGAAGTTGTATTAACGATATTAACCTCGTCAGTTTCTGTCATTTTACCATCCTTGTATTCTTCTTTCATGCCAAAAGCAATAGGAACAGGTAGGAAACGGCAATATTTATTTAGTAGCTCACTGATTTTTGATTTTGAAGCAAACTCTAAAGAATCGTCAGCTAGGTGAAGAATGATATCTGTACCGTGAGATGCACGAGTTGCAGGAGTCATAGTGTATTCAGGAGAACCATCACAAGTCCATTTTACAGCTTCTGAACCTTCTTTGTAAGATAGAGTTACAAGTTCTACATCTTTAGCCACCATAAATGATGAGTAGAAACCAAGACCAAAGTGACCTATGATATTAGCTTGATCTTTATATTTATCTAGAAATTCTTCAGCACCTGAGAAAGCGATTTGGTTAATATATTTCTCAACCTCCTCAGCAGTCATACCTATACCATTATCAGAAATAGTAATAGTTTTTGCGTCCTCATCAACAGCAATTGAAACTGTGTTGTTTTCAATAGAACCATTGAACTCTCCCATGCTAGAAAGAGTTTTTAATTTTTGTGTAGCATCAACAGCATTACTTACTAACTCACGTAAAAAGATGTCGTGCTCTGAGTATAAGAACTTTTTAATAATAGGGAAGATATTCTCTGTAGTTACCCCAATTTTTCCACTTTGCATAATATTTCGGATTTAATAATTTTAAAAAAGAGACTTCCGCTATAAGTATGTTACACTACTTAATGGGAAGCCTCTTTTAATAAATCAAATAATATGCCAACAGATTTTGGCAGTCAAATTGTCTTATTTATAACTATTTTCATGCCATATTGTCATTTGGGAAGTATGTTAACCTCTTTTAAATTTACGAGGTTTAACCATGTTTTCTGGCAATAAGATATTATCTAGTTCTTCTTTAGACATTAAATTATGTTCAAGAATCAAATCGTAAACACCTTTATTTCCTTCTAATGCTTCTTTAGCGATTTCTGTAGAAACCTCATAGCCAAGATAAGGGTTTAATGCAGTGATTAAGCCTATAGAGTTGTAAACCATTGCTTTACAATGTTCTACATTGGCAGTAATACCCACTATACATTTATCTCTTAGGGTGTTCATACCGTTTATAAGCATTTCGATTGATTCAAATAAGCTATGTACTATGATAGGCTCCATTGCGTTAAGTTCTAGCTGAGCAGCTTCTACAGCAAGTGTCACTGTCAAGTCGTTACCTATTACCTTAAATGCAATTTGATTGACAACCTCAGGAATAACAGGGTTTACCTTACCTGGCATAATTGTAGAGCCTGGTTGCATAGGTGGTAAGTTTATTTCGTTAAACCCAGTACGAGGTCCAGAAGATAAAATACGTAGGTCGTTACTGATTTTTGATAGTTTCACTGCCATACGTTTTACAGCTGAAGAATACATAATAAAAGCACCCGTATCGTTAGTGGCTTCTATCATATTTCCTGCTGCAATTACAGGCATACCTGTAATATTGCGCATGTGTTTAATGCAAAGGTGAGTGTAATCAGGGTCTGAGTTAATACCTGTACCTATGGCAGTAGCACCCATATTTACCTCTAAGAATAGTTTAGCATTATGCTCTAGTCTTTCTACTTCTTCATGTAAAGTTGTAGCATAGGCTTCAAACTCTTGTCCTAGAGTCATAGGTACAGCATCTTGCATTTGGGTACGACCCATTTTTATAACATCCTTAAACTCTTCGCCCTTCGCTCTAAAGGCATCTACAAGATATTTTAGTGATTCAGTGATATCGCGAGTTTTATATAGTAAAGCTATACGCACAGAAGTAGGGTAAGCATCATTAGTTGACTGAGATAGGTTTACGTGGTTATTAGGGTGGCAATGTTTGTAGTCGCCTCTTTCGTAACCCATAATTTCTAGTGCACGGTTAGCGATGACTTCGTTAGCGTTCATATTGGTGCTAGTACCAGCACCACCTTGCACCATATCTACTACAAAATGTTCGTGCATCTTGCCGTTTTTGATTTCTTCGCAGGCTTCTACTATAGCATCTTTCAGGTCAGCAGAAAGTAGCCCAAGTTCATAGTTAGCTTCAGCAGCAGATTCTTTAACTACCGCAAGAGCTTTTATAAAAGCAGGGAACATGCAAAGTCGTACACGGCTTATATGGAAATTTTCCATTGCTCTCATTGTTTGAACACCAAAATAGTATTCTACAGGGATTTTTTTATCTCCCAAAAGGTCGTGCTCAACACGAGTCTCACCAGACAATTTCATTTTAGTAATGTCTAGTCCAATTTTATTTGTAACAGCCATATCAAAATATTTACTTTTAATTTATAATTCCATCTTTGGATATAGTGCAATATTAAAAACCAAAGATAGTGTTTATTTGTTAAAATGTTACAAAAAATTGTTATTTTATTTGTGGTAGAGGTTTATTATGCCAATAAAGAGGGGGTAGGGGAGGTTTTAGGTTGTAGGTTGTAGGTTGTAGGGCGACAAGCGTGGAAAGATTGTTGGAAAGATTGTTGGAAAGATTGTTGGAGGGTCAAAGGGGTCAAAGGGGGCGAGACAAGCGTGGAAATCTTTCACAATTTTTTTCAGCAATTTTTCTAGCAATTTTTAGTCGCTTGTCGCGCCCCCTATGACCTCTTTGACCCCTACGACCCTCCAACAATCTTTCAAGTAATCTTTCCACGCTTGTCACCATTATTAAATCGGGTAGGAGCGGGTGGGACTATCTCCCACCGCTCCTACCCGATTTAAGTGTCAGATTGTTGAAATAGACTATTTGTCGAAAGTTACAAGTCCAGTTTCAATATCATAGTTAGCAGAAACTACTGCAAGTTCGCCTTCTTCTATGCTTTTAGCAATGTGAGGAACACTTAATAAGATGTCAAGTTGAACTTTAGTATTAGCAGCGATAGCTTCATCTAAGCACTCTGTTTTACCAACATAGTCAGGAATGTCTTCTGAGATTCTAGTAATCAATTTAGTTACATATTTGTCATCCTCAGCAGAGATATGGTGGTGACCATCATGTTCGTCATGAGCTTTACCAAGTTCAGTAACAGCAGTAATAGCACCACAGTGAGTGTGACCTAATACAACAACAACTTGAACGCCTAGGTGATTGATGGCATAGTCAACACTACCAAGAGTACTGTCATCAATAACAGTGTTACCAGCAGTACGGATAACAAAGATATCACCAAAACCACAGTCAAATAATAACTCTACAGGAACACGAGAGTCAGAACATGCAACAACAGCTGCGAAAGGTTTCTGAGAACCAATTAGTGATTTCACACGTTGCATACCTTCGTGAGGGTGAATGCTGTGATCTTTCATGAAACGTTCGTTACCTTTAACAAGAGCTTTAATTGCTTGTTTAGGTGTTTTGATTTCTTGTGCAAAAGCACTCATATTACAAGCAATTACAGCAAGTAATAAGCATAGTAAAAATTTGTTTTTCATAAGTATATTTTTAATAAAAATTCAAAATTATGCATCTTTTCGGGGCGCAATATACATATTTTTTTATAGTTCAAAGAGAAAAATATACTTTTTTTACTTTGCACCTAAACTAGGAACAGCTATTTGTGGAAAAGCCAAATAATTGAGCAGCAGAATCAGTAGTTGTTTTTCCTACAACTTCTAAACTAACACATTTTAAATCTGCAATTTTTTGGGCTATAATTGGCACGTAAATTGGATTATTTCTTTTTCCTCTATGAGGTGCAGGAGTTAAGTAAGGCGCATCGGTTTCTAAAACTATATCTTCAAGAGGCATTTTCTCCACAACTTTAGGAAGTGTAGAGTTTTTAAATGTCACAACGCCACCTATTCCAAATTTAAAGCCCCCTAAAGATTTAGCAGTTAAATAATCTTCGTAAGTGCCGCTAAATCCATGAAATACACCTTTTAGTCCTTTGTAGTCTTTCAGAACTTCAAAAATCTCACTAAAAGCATCCCTAACATGTAAAATTACAGGAAGATTATACTCTAAAGATAATTCTAACTGGAATCTAAGAACTTCGATTTGTGTATCTATGAATTCTTTGCTCCAGTAAAGATCCAAACCTATCTCTCCTACAGCACAGTATCTATCTGCATTTTCTTCTAGCTTCTGTTTTACTATCTCTAGTTCTTTTTTATAATCTGCATTGTCATTAACAGAGGTAGGATGTACTCCTATAGCTCCTAAACAAATACCACTATAATTATCTAACATGTTTTCCATTCTGTTGTGGCTCTCAGAATCTATAGCAGGCAAAATCAATTTCGTAACACCTGCTTTTATAGCTTCTTGAACCACAGTATCTCTATCTTCGTCAAACTCTTCACAAAAAACATGAGTGTGTGTATCTATATACATTATTTATTTTAATTTTACGTATAACATTCCCTTAACTTGTTTAATAATGTCATTCAACTCTAGTGTTGTTAACAATAATAAACATTCAGGTGCTGAAAGTCCCGTTTTTTCAACGATTTCATCGACAGTAATCTCCTCGCCTGCAACAAAACAGTCATAGACAACTTGTTCCTCACTAGAAAGTGAAAGAGAAGATTGAGCAGGACACATATCGGGTTTCGTTTCATTCCAACCCATTACGTACTCCAAATCTTTAACATCCTCCAACATATTTGCCTTACAACTTTTTATTAACTTGTTACATCCTGTGAAACTTGCATCTGTAGTTCTGCCAACCATGGCGAAAAGTTCACGTGAATAACTATCCGTGATGTTAGCTGTAGATATAGCACCCCCTTTATAAGGAGTTTCGACAACTATAGTTGCTGCTGAAGTTCCTGCCACTAAACGATTTCTTGATAAAAAATTATTAGGGTAGGGTTTCATCCCTTGAGGATATTCCGTAACTATAGCGCCTCCACTTTCGATTATCTCTTTTGCTAAATCGCGATGTTGAGAAGGATAAATAGTATTTAAGCCATGAGCTACATAAGCTACAGTTTTTAATCCATAATTTAAAGCTGCTCGGTGAGCTATGCTGTCTATACCATAGGCAAGTCCACTTACAATAACAACGTCAGGATGTTTTTCTGCTAATTCACTTACCAGTTTCGTACAATAATACTCTCCTACAGCAGTATTTTTTCTTGTCCCTACTACTGCTAACCATTTTTCAGGTGATTTGTTAAAATCTATGTTACCTTTAGAATACAAAACAAGAGGAGAATCATAACATTCTTCTAAATTTTCTGGGTAATTCCCATCATATTTAGTAAGTATATTAATCTTGAATTTTGAACAAAACTCTAATTCCTGTTCAGCTCTTTCCATTATACCTTTTTTATTTGAAAATTTTAAAAGCATCTTTTCACTTAGCTGAGCTTCCTCTAAAAGTTCATCATCTGAAGCATTCAGCACATTCTCTGCATTGCCAAATGTTTCTACAAGATGAGAAATTACATTAGGTTCTTTTAGAGCTATGCTTAAAGCTATATCATGTATTTTCATTTTAAAGATTTTTTATCATAGATATATATAGCTTGGATAGATTTTTAGTTGCTAAATTTCCATTTTGAAGTACTTCTTCATGTGAAGGTGAAGCTAAATCGCTATGCACATTTGTAATTATAGAAACTGCAAAGACCTTTAGTCCTAGATGAGTTGCTGCAATAACTTCTGGTGTTGTAGACATAGAAATCGCATTGCCACCAATCATTCTGTAAAAGTAAATTTCAGCGTGAGTTTCATAAGAAGGACCAGGGACAGCTACAAAAACTCCTTTTTTAATAGAGATATCTAGTTCCTTGCCACATTTACATGCTAGCTCTATAAGTTCAGGAGTATATGCTTTACTTAGAGAAGGGAATCTTTCCCCCAATTCATCTATATTTTTCCCTATTAAAGGATTTGGGATAAAGTTTATATGGTCTTTGATAGCCATAATATCTCCTACTTTATAATTGGAACTTAGTCCACCCGACGCTGTAGAAAGCATAAGTGTATCTATACCTAACACCTTCATTACACGTATTGGTAATACTACTTCTTCTAAGCTCCAGCCTTCATAGTAATGAAGCCTTCCCTGCATAACAACTACAGGAACTTTCTCTATATACCCAAAGATAAATCGTCCAACGTGCCCAGCAACAGTAGAGTAAGGCATGCCTTCTAAATCTTTATAATCTATAGTATGTAATACTTTTACATCATTTACAAAGGCATTAAGCCCTGAACCTAAGACAATTCCTACTTTAGGTGAAAAATCCCCAATTATATTCTTAATTAGGGATTTTATATTAGTGATTCTTTTGAACATTCTTTATTACATTACGTTTAAAATACTCTTCATCATTTATATTTAGATTTGAATTTGAATTCAAAAAATTAATAAATTCACATCTTATAGGTATATAGTAAAGTCTCTCCATTATATACCTAGGGATTTTTTTGCTGTTAAATAGTTTTGTAGCATCTTTTTCTGTAGTCACAATAAACACATTTTTCATATCTTTTTTTAGTGCCTGCTGCATAAGTTTCAAGTCTTTAGTCTTATACACATGGTGGTCAGTAAATACTATTGTGTCTATTATCTTATACTTTGAAGAAATGCTATCTTTAAAATGTTTAGGGTTGCCTATACCAGACATTAACACAACATTATCTCCCTCCATTAATACATCCGTATTGTTTTTTACAACGTGGGGGAATATCGGTTGTGGCTTTAACATCCCCATTCTTGAGAAATAAAGGTTTTGGTAGCCCATTAGGTTAAGGTTTTTATATATTAGCCTCATTTCTATAGGTTGTATATGTTCAGGGCATTTTGTTACTATAACAATCTGTGCTATGGAAAGTTTTGAACGCCTGTCTCTTAATGAACCATTAGGTAACAAATAGTCTTCATATATAGGTCTATTAATATCAATAAGGGCAACATTAACTTTAGGCTTTACGCGACGATGTTGCATACCGTCATCCATAATTATAAGGTTAATCTCAGGGTGATCTTCTCTTAAGTATTCTATACCTTGCACTCTGTCGGCACAAACTGCTACAGGGATATTTGGAAATTTATGTTTGATTTGTTTTGGTTCATCGCCTACTTGACGAGAAGTATGATCAATATCTACAAGAATATAACCTTTAGTTTTTCGTTTATATCCACGAGAGATAACAGCTACATTGTATTTTTTAGATAGAAATTCAATTAAATATTCAACATGAGGTGTCTTTCCTGTGCCTCCAACAGTAATATTACCTACGCACACAACAGGGATGTCGAATTCCGTACTTTTTATTATTTTACTATCGTAAAGCCAATTTCTGAAATCAACACCAAAGCCGTAAAGCCAAGACAATGGAACCTTAAATATTTTTGAGAACACTTCTTATAATTTTTTTTCAAATATAATGATTTTTTTTGATAAAAAATTATTATATGGTGTTTTTTGTGTCTTTTTTATGTTTTATTGCGTTTATTGAAAAAAAAAAGTGTATTGTTTTAGTAAATTCAATTATTAATCATAACTTTGTAGATTATATCAATTTTTACTTTTATGAATAAAGAAAAACTTAGAATAGCTATCGAAGCTGCTATTATTGGCGGTGACGAGATACTTAAAATTTACAACGATCCATATAGTGATTTTCAAGTGGAGACAAAAAGCGACAATTCTCCTTTAACTATAGCAGACAAAAGAGCGAATTTAAAAATAGTTGAGTACTTAAAACATTTTAATGCACCTGTTATTAGCGAAGAAACAGCTATGAGTAACTATGCAACAAGAAAATGGTGGAATGAAGTATGGATAGTAGACCCTCTTGATGGAACTAAAGAATTTATCAAAAGAAATGGTGATTTCACTGTGAATATTGCTTACATTAGTGAAAATACTCCTATTATTGGAGTGGTGTATGTGCCTGTTACTGATACTCTTTACTTTGCGGAGAAGAGTATGGGCTCTTTTAGAATCGAAGGTGTTAAAAACTATAATTATCACAGTCTAAAAGATTATGTTAAGGTTGCTAAAAAGCTACCATTTACTAAGAGTAAAACTTATACCGTTGTAGCTTCTATTTCTCACATGTCTGAAGAAACAGAATCTTTTTTAGACTCTCTAAAACGCAAACATAATAACGTCGAATTAGTTTCACGTGGAAGCTCAATAAAAATGTGTTTAGTAGCTGAAGGAACAGCTGATATCTACCCTCGTTTTGCTCCAACTATGGAGTGGGATACAGCGGCTGGCGATGCTATTGTCCGTTATGCAGGCAAAATGACTTACCAAGTAGATATGAAAACACCTTTAGTTTATAATAAAGAAAACTTATTAAACCCATTCTTTATCGTAAAATAACATGACAAGCCACGCCATACTAGTTTTAATTTCTTTAATCTCTATGATTGTCATTCTAGCACGCGATAAAATGCGTCCTGGAATGGTAATCTTTTGTACTGTTGTTGTTTTAATGGCAGGAGGAGTTATAACTCCTACTGAAGCCCTGTCAGGTTTCAGTAATAAAGGTATGATTACTGTTGCGTTGTTGTTTCTTGTGAGTGAGGGTATAAGGCAAACAGGTGCATTAAACATGATTATAGGCTATATTATGCCTACACGAAAAACTAGAACATCGCGAGCAATGCTTAGGATGTTGCCTCCTATTAGTTTTATTTCTGCTTTTCTTAATAATACAGCTATAGTCATTATTTTTGCTCCCATGGTGCGAAAATGGGCGCATAATGTAAAGTTGTTACCTTCTAAATTTCTAATACCTTTATCTTATGCTACAATATTAGGAGGTACATGTACCCTTATTGGAACATCTACAAACCTTGTGATTCATGGTATGATGTTAGATTATGGTTACGAGGGATTCTCTATGTTTGAACTAGGTAAAGTAGGGATATTTATTACTATTATAGGTCTAGCTTATATTATAATATTTGGAAATAGATTACTGCCTGGAGGTAGGGGACGCAATAAAAAGAAAATCTCAAAATCATATTACTATGATATTAGTATTTGTGAATATAGTCGTTTTATAGGAGAAAGAATAATTCAACGCAAAACCTCAAAGCTGCCAGGTTTAGAAATTACTAAACTTCGTCGTGGAGGTCGGATTATAGATCTTTCAAATCCTTATATTACGTTAGAAGAGAATGACTCTTTGACTCTAAAAGGAAGCAACACCTGTCTTGAAGAGCTTATACATACCAATGGTATTGAGCTAGATTGTCTAAAACCTCTTGATAAATCATTTATCAGACGTGCTAGTAATCAAGTTGAAGCCGTAATTGCTCCACGTTTTCAGGGTATAGGAAAGACTCTTCATGACTTTGACTTTGTTCGTCATTATGGTGGAGTTGTTGTAGCAATCAATAGGCTTGGTGAAAGTATCACTACCGATTTAGATAAGCATGTTCTTAAAGAGGGAGATAATTTAGTTATTCTTACTGACGGCAATTTCATTAAGTTATGGGGGGAATCAAGTGCTTTCTATTTGGTTTCGGAACTCGATGCATTTATACCTCCTTCAGGGAAAAAAGGTCGGTGGACAGCTGTAGCACTTATTTTATTTATGACTATAGGAGCTACGCTAGGTGATAATATAGACAAAATTCTTATTTTTTCAACAGGAAATAATTTGGCTTACTACTTCCCAGCATTAGAGAATGTTAAGTTGGATATGTTTTTCTTTGCATCTATAGTGATGGTTGTAATGGCTAGTATGAATATTTTCCCTCAAAAGAAATATACGAAATTTGTAAGTTGGGATATCCTAATAACTATTGCAAGTGCCTTTGCTATAAGTAAGGCTATGATGAATTCAGGAATAGCATCGCTTATAGCAGATTTTGTAATTAAAATATCTGCTGATTTTGGTCCTTATGCTGTATTGGCTGTACTATATCTTATTACAAATTTATTTACTGAATTAGTCACGAATAATGCGGCGGCGGCTATAAGTTTTCCTATTGCTATTGTTGTTTCACAGCAGTTAAATATAAATCCTTATCCGCTTTTTGTGGCTATTTCTATAGCGGCTTCTGCAAGTTTTTCTACACCTATAGGTTATCAGACAAATTTAATAGTACAAGCTATAGGAAACTATAAGTTTAGGGATTATGTAATGATAGGAATCCCATTAAATATTATAGTATTTTTAATTTCAGTTTTCATGATTCCATTGTTTTGGGAGTTTTAAATGGGAGTTTTTAGAAGTTCCCTAAATATATAAACATTATCTTATTAATAAATGAGTAAAAATATTCATCCAATTTTTGATAGAACACTTCAACGTTCAGACAGAGAGACACTTTTATCTCAAAAAGCTAAAGTAGTATGGTTTACAGGACTTTCAGGTTCTGGGAAAAGTACCTTAGCTATAGAAATAGAAAAAGAGCTTTATAACAGAGGTTATCTTTGTTGTATACTTGATGGAGACAATATTAGAGCTGGGATAAACAATAATCTTGGTTTTTCTGAGGAAGATAGAGTAGAAAACATACGTCGTATAGCTGAGGTATCTAAGCTCCTTCTTAATACTGGAGTTATCACTTTGGCAGCTTTTGTAAGTCCAACAAACAACATTCGCCATTTAGCAACAGAAATTATAGGGAAGGAAGATTTTTTAGAGATTTACGTAAATACACCCCTAGAAGTCTGTGAGCAAAGAGATGTGAAGGGACTTTATAAAAAAGCTAGAAGAGGTGAAATTAAGGACTTTACAGGTATAGGCTCTCCTTTTGAAACACCTGATAACCCTAGTTTTACAATAGATACATCTAAACATACGTTAAAAGATAATGTAGATATGTTATTATCTTACATACTAGAAAAATTTGAAAAATAGTCGATTTTTAGTGTAAAATATCTAAAAATCACTAATTTTGCGCCAAATTTAATAACGAATGCACTTTTGTGCTTTAGGGAATTTCCCTTTTAAATAAAGATATTAAAATGACAGATTACAATTTAAGCCACCTTAAACAACTAGAAGCTGAATCTATCCACATTATTCGTGAAGTTGCAGCAGAATTTGAAAATCCTGTAATGTTATATTCTATAGGTAAAGATTCATCAGTAATGGTTCGCCTAGCTGAAAAAGCCTTTGCTCCTGGTAAAGTGCCTTTCCCACTTATGCATATAGACTCAAAATGGAAATTTAATGAAATGATAGAATTCCGTGATAATTATGCTAAGGAAAATGGTTGGGAGCTTATCGTAGAACATAATAAATCTGCTTTTGAGGCAGGTGTTGGACCTTTTACTCATGGTTCAAAAGTACATACAGACCTTATGAAAACTCAAGCGCTTCTTGCAGCTCTTGATAAACATAAATTTGATGCAGCCTTTGGTGGTGCTCGTCGTGATGAAGAAAAATCACGTGCTAAAGAGAGAATTTATTCTTTCCGTGACCGTTTCCACCAATGGGACCCTAAAAACCAACGTCCAGAACTTTGGGATATCTATAATGCAAAAGTTAATAAAGGTGAAAGTATACGTGTTTTCCCTCTTTCAAACTGGACTGAGCTTGATATTTGGCAATACATCCGTTTAGAGCAAATTCCTATCGTTCCTCTTTATTACGCTAAAGAACGTGACGTTGTTGATATGGATGGTAACCTTATTTTGGTTGATGACGATCGTATGCCTGCTGAGTTAGCTGCTAAAGCTGAGAAAAAAATGGTACGTTTCAGAACTTTAGGCTGTTACCCTCTTACTGGTGCAGTAGAGAGTGAAGCAGACACTATAGAGCTTATCGTTGAAGAGATGATGACAACAACTAAGAGTGAAAGAACAACTCGTGTTATAGACTTCGACCAAGATGGTTCTATGGAACAGAAAAAACGTGAAGGTTATTTCTAGGATTACCTTATTTTAAGGGGATTGATTTCTAGAATGCCCCATTAATTACTTATTTTGAATTAGTTATGAGCGAAATATTAAACATAGAAGAATTTTTAAATAGAGACGAAAAGAAAGACTTGTTAAGATTGTTAACAGCAGGTTCTGTTGATGATGGTAAATCTACACTTATTGGTCGTTTGCTTTTTGATAGTAAAAAACTTTATGAAGACCAACTAGATGCTTTAGAAAGAGACTCTAAGCGTGTTGGTAATGCAGGAGAAGACGTGATAGACTACGCACTTCTTTTAGATGGATTAAAAGCTGAAAGAGAACAAGGTATCACTATTGATGTTGCTTATCGTTACTTCTCAACAAACTCTCGTAAATTTATTATTGCTGACACTCCAGGTCACGAACAGTATACTCGTAATATGATTACAGGAGGTTCTACAGCCAATCTTGCTATCATTTTAATTGACGCTCGTACAGGGGTTATTACTCAAAGTCGTCGTCATACTTACCTTGTATCTTTATTAGGTATTAAACACGTGGTACTTGCGGTTAACAAAATGGACTTAGTAGACTTTGATAAAAATGTTTTTGATTCTATAGTTGAAGAATATACTAAATTTGCTGAACCTCTAGGTATACCTGATATTACAGCTATTCCTCTTTCTGCACTTTTAGGCGACAACGTTGTTGAAAAATCTGAGAAAACACCTTGGTATACTGGTAAATCGCTTTTAGATTTCTTAGAAGAGGTTAAAATCGATACAGATGTAAATACAGATTCTTTCAGATATCCTGTGCAATATGTTCTACGTCCTAATCTTGATTTTAGAGGTTTCTCAGCTAAGGTTTCTTCGGGTACAGTGAAAAAAGGTGATGAGCTTATGGCTTTACCTTCTATGAAATGCTCAAAAGTTAAAGGTATACATGTGTGGGAAGGTGAGCTAGAAGAAGCCTTTGCTCCTCAAAGTGTCACTATTACTTTAGAAGATGAAATTGATATTTCTCGTGGTGAGATGTTAGTACACCCTGATAATGTGCCTACAATCTCTAGAAACATAGAAGCTATGGTAGTATGGATGGATGAAGAACAGATGGATGTTGACAAACAATTCTTCATTAAACACACTACACAAACAACAAGAGTTAGAATAGAAAGCATAAAATATCGTGTTGACGTAAACACTATGGAACACCTGCCTTCTGAACCTCTAAAACTTAATGAGATAGCTTGTGTTTCATTAACTACTATGAAACCTTTATTCTTTGATGCTTACAAAGATAACCGCTCTACAGGTGCTTTCATTATCATAGACCCTATCACTAATAACACTAGTGGTGTTGGTATGATTATAGGTGAAACAGCAGCTAGCGAGACTGCTATTACTCCTGAGATGGCTGCTAAGATGGCTAAAGGTGAATCTGTAGTAACAAAAGACGAACGCGAACAGCTTTTAGGTTCTGATAGCACTATTACTATAGCTGCTTCTAAACTTGAAGCATATACATTGGAGCGTCAAATGTTTGATAATCATATTCCTTGTGTTGTATTAGACAATAAAGAGTTAGAATTGTCAGCTAGTGACTTAGAGAAAGTTGCAAACACTGTTGTAGCTCAAAGTGTTAATGTTATTGTAATTAAGAACGCTTAAAATGGCTCGTTTAGATTTTAATAAATTACCTATAAATACCTTGGTAGGTTCTTCATGGGGTGCTTTTCGTAAAACGACAAAAGGACGTAAAATTAGTAAAGGTTATAAACTAAAGTATGTGCTAACTGTTGTTATTTGTCGTATTTTAAGTGTATTAACACCTATACAAAACAGCATTTACCGTAAGAAAATTGAGAAGAAGGAATTAACAAAAGATCCTCTTTTTATTATAGGGCACTGGCGTAGTGGCACGACATTCGTACACAACGTATTAGCGAAAGACAAACAATTTGGATTTACAACTACTTATCACACAGTATTTCCTAATATTGTTCTTTGGGGACAATCGTTCTTTAAGGGCACTATGGCATCTATTATGCCTGATAAGCGCCCAGCAGACAATATGGAACTTAATGTTGATTTGCCACAAGAAGAAGAGTTTGCTCTTTCAAATATGAGTTCTTGTAACTACTATAACTTTTGGTTTTTTCCTCAAAATATGATGGAGTATTGCTCTAAGTATTTGACTTTTAAAGGAGCTTCAAAAGAAGAGAAAGATGAATTTAAAAGAGAGTTCCAGAAGTTAGTAAAGATTTCTATGGCAAACACAGGAGGTGAACGATATTTATCTAAAAACCCACCCCACACAGCACGTGTGAAAGAGTTATTAGAGATATATCCTAATGCTAAGTTTATTTATCTTATGCGTAATCCTTATACAGTGCTGGAATCTACAAGAAACTTCTTCTATAAGACTATAAAACCTCTTCAATTACATGCTATTGAAGAAGCGCAATTTGATAAACAGATTGTAGAAGTTTACAAAGAGATGTACATAAAGTACGAAGAAGATAAAGGTCTTATTCCAGAAGGTAATCTTATAGAAATGAAATTTGAAGAGTTTGAACAAAACCCTTCAGCTGCTACAAAAAGAATATATGATGTATTATCTTTAGGAGGTTATGAAAATGCTAAAGGTGATATAGAAAAATATTTGGATACAAAAAAAGGTTATAAGAAAAACGCGTATAAATATGCCCCAGAGGTCATTGATACGGTAGAAAGAGAATGGAAATTTGCTGTTGAGGGATGGAACTATGGCCTGGAAGGAGCAAAAGAGTAAAGAATATGCTGTTCTTAAAGTGTCTTTAAGAACAGCTAATTAACAGAAAAGTAATATGATATATATAACGTCTTGTTTGTTCACAATATTATTAACATTATTGTCTACATCTGCTCAGTCTCAGCGTATAGAGCCTATAGCTTATGGAGATATGGCTAAGTGGCAAACAAGAACAATTAAAGAATCAAGGATTATAGGTGGCGCAACAAAAACTATCTATGATATTACAGATACTAAAACAACACAGGGGAATGTCCCATTTGTAAACACAACTTCTAATTGGGCTAACAGTTCTGCTTATGCAAAAGTTAGTGGTGTGTCAAAGGGAAGTATAACTGTATTTCCTGAGGATCGTGGAAATGGAGATTTAGCAGTAAGACTTGAGACTAAGCTCGAAGAAATAAAAGTTTTAGGTATAATTAACATTACGGCACTAGCTACAGGGTCTATCTTTTTAGGTCATCTTGAAGAACCTATTACGGATACTAAAAATCCTTTAGCTAAATTAATGCAAGGTATACCATTTACAGATAGACCTTCATTTTTACAGTTTGACTATAAATTCAAAAATGAAAATGGGGGTAAACGTATAATGGATTCTGGGTTTTCAAGCAGTGAGCTGCCAGGAGTAAATGCTGGTGAGGCTTGCGTGTTGTTGCAACGACGTTGGGAAGATGCTGAAGGTAATATTTTTGCTGAAAGAGTAGGTACAGGTTGGCGAAGATATTCAGAAAATGTTTATCAATGGATAGACAACGAAAGAGTAAAAATAATGTATGGGGATATTACTAAAGATTCCAATTTTGAGTCATATATGAATCTTATTGTTAACGACCCTCTTTATACAAAAAACAGTAAAGGTAAGGCTGTACCTATTCAAGAGGTTGGTTGGGCAGCTGAAGGAGCTACACCGACGCATATAGTTTTAAGAATTTCTTCTGGCTATGGAGGAGCATTTGTTGGTTCACCAGGAGCAACAATGTGGGTAGACAATATAGCATTAGGTTATAACGATTAGGCTATTTGAAAAAAAAATCCTACCTTTGCAACAAATGGGAGTTTCTACAAACTGGGTTTTAGTGGTTTAGGTTTTTTGAATTAAAATCTGGTGAAATTTAATTGTTAGGACTACCTTAAATACATACAAAAATATTAAAGTTAAAATATATAAAATGAGTAAATTAAAAGACGTAATAATTTCTGCAATTCAAGATAAGAAAGCTAAAAATATCGTAGCTCTTGACCTGCGTAACATAGATGGAACAATTTGTGATTATTTTGTTGTTTGTAATGCAGATTCGGCTCCTCAGCTTTCAGCAATTGTTGATGAAGTTGAAGAACGCGCCTTTGTTGAGTTAAACGAAAAAGTTATAAGAATACAAGGTAAAGAAAACGGTATTTGGATAGCAATGGATTTTGGAGACATTATTGTTCACGTTTTTGAAACAGAAGCTAGAGATTTCTACAATCTTGAAGATATGTGGGGAGATGCTGGTATTGAAGAATTTGAATCTTTTGAATAAAGGCGAATTTGTTTTTTTAACTTAGTTACAAAATTTATTCATTATATTTATGTTATATATGTGGTAGATGATATAACAGAAATATATAGGAGCTTGCAAAACTGAGGTTAACGCTTTAGATTTTAAAGGTTCAGTATAAATTAGTGCTTAGCACTTATATAAATTAAATTGAAAATGTTTAAAGCTGAAAAACAAAAATTTAACCCTTTTTGGGTTTTTATTATTATAATAACGATAGCTATTTTTACATTTAATGCTTTTGGCAGTGGCGGAACTATTCAAGAAGTTACGTGGCCAACAGTAAAAAATACAATGTTAGAAAAAGGTGCTGTTAGTCGTATTGTAGTGATTAATAATCAAAATGTTGAGGTTCATTTAAAAGAAAGTAAGGTTGCAGAGTTTAAAGAGCAAGCCCGCTATAAAAATATACCTTTAACAGGTGCACAATTTGAATTTAGAATAGGTTCTTTGGAGAAATTCGAGAACGATTTTGATGAAATTCAAAAAGGCTTAGCAGAAAATCAACATGTAGCATTAGAATTTGAAGAACGTAAAAGTTTCTTTGGTGAACTTTTTCTTTCTACAGTAATTCCTCTACTTCTTTTAGTAGCTGTATGGATGTTTATTTTTAGAGGTGCTAAAGGTGGCGGTTCTGGAGGTAGCAACGTATTTAGTGTTGGAAAAGCAAAAGCTCAGATGTTTGACAAAAATAATGCTGTCAACATTAATTTTAAAGATGTAGCTGGTTTAGAAGGAGCTAAAGTCGAAATAATGGAAATTGTAGACTTCCTTAAGAACCCTAAGAAATATAGTGATTTAGGAGGTAAGATTCCTAAAGGAGCTCTTCTTGTAGGCCCTCCAGGAACAGGTAAAACTCTTCTTGCGAAAGCTGTAGCGGGCGAAGCAAACGTTCCTTTCTTTTCTATGAGTGGTTCTGACTTTGTTGAAATGTTTGTAGGCGTTGGTGCGTCTCGTGTGAGAGACTTATTCCGTCAAGCTAAAGATAAAACTCCTTGTATAGTATTCATAGACGAAATTGATGCTATAGGTCGTGCTAGAGGTAAAAATAGTGGATTCTCATCTAACGATGAACGTGAAAATACGCTTAACCAACTTTTAACTGAGATGGACGGTTTTGGAACAAATGCAGGTGTTATTATTCTTGCTGCAACAAACCGTGCTGACATTCTTGATAAAGCTCTATTACGTGCTGGTCGTTTTGATAGACAGATACATGTAGATCTTCCTGATGTTGTAGAAAGAGAAGCTATTTTTAATGTTCACTTGAAAAAGTTAAAACTTGATCCTGCATTAGTAGTAGATTTCTTAGCTAAGCAAACTCCTGGTTTCTCAGGTGCAGATATAGCAAATGTTTGTAATGAGGCAGCTCTTATTGCTGCACGTCACGACAAAAATCATGTTGAAAAACAAGATTTCCTAGATGCTATAGACCGTATAATTGGAGGTTTAGAACGTAAAAATAAGATAATAAGTAATACGGAAAAACGTACTATTGCTTATCACGAAGCTGGTCACGCTACAGTTAGTTGGATGCTTGAACATGCAAATCCACTTATTAAAGTAACTATTATTCCTCGTGGCAAGGCGCTAGGTGCAGCATGGTATTTACCAGAGGAACGCTCTATTATCACTAAAGATCAAATGCTACACGAGATGGCAGCTATCCTAGGTGGTAGAACTTCTGAGGAGTTAACATTTGGACGTATTTCAACAGGTGCATTGAACGACCTTGAAAGAGTTACAAAACAGGCATACGCTATGATTGCTTATTATGGCATGAGTGAAGAGGTTGGTAATATCAGTTTCTTTGATTCGTCAGGTGATAGTGCATTCACAAAACCTTATAGTGAGAAAACTGCTGAGCAGATAGACCTAGAAGTGAAAAAACTCATTAATAGTGCTCACGAAATGGCAAAAACTGTTTTGACAGAAAACAAAGATGGGCTAGAGAAATTAGCTGGATTATTACTTGAAAGAGAAGTAGTTTTTGCTGAGGATTTAGAAAACATATTTGGAAAGAGAATTAATAATACAGAAGATACAGAAGCGGAAGTTATTACAGAAGATGAGGTTAAAGACGATGAAGCCTCACGTGAAACAGAAGCAAGTACTGTTAAAAGCGAAGATGCTCCTGTAGAGAATAACAATTCAGACACAAACAACTAAAAAGATGTTATCGAATCTCTTAAATAAGAATTTTTTTATACGTACAGCAAGTGGAGTAGTCCTAGGGGTGACTCTGCTTGTTGCTACATTGTATAATGAGCTCACAAACTTTATATTGTTTTCTGTTATTGGACTTATGTCTCTTAACGAAATGTTAAAAAACTTATTGCCAAAGGATATAAAAGTAAAAAGACAGTTCGGATTGTTGGTGTCATTTGCAATTTTAACCTTTTTCGGAGTTTATAAATTCGGATATATTGACAGTACTATATTTTATGCAATAATTGTTTTGCTTATTACGATTAGGCTAGCTGGTGAAATGTTTACTGCAAATACTAATCCAATTCATAATATTTCTTATGAGTTATTTAGTATTTTTTACACAATAGTTCCAATGATGATGTTAACAACATTGCCAGCGAAGTTGGTAATTGCTGTCTTATTTATAATTTGGGCTAACGATGTAGGTGCTTACATGATAGGGGTTACATTTGGGAAACATAGACTTTGCGTTAGACTATCACCTAAAAAATCTATTGAAGGATTTGTTGGTGGACTTGTAGTGGCAGGCATAGTTGCATATTTCTCTAGTGAACTAGCAGTAGGATTTAATCAGGTAACGTGGTGCTTAACAGCTATCTTAATTGCTATATTAGGCGTATGCGGCGATTTGTTCGAATCTATGATAAAACGTTCTGTAGAAATTAAAGATTCAGGTGATTCAATCCCTGGACATGGCGGTTTTTTAGATCGTTTTGATGCTCTTATTTTTGCAACACCTATTGTTTGGGCTATATATTTTCTAATTGAAAATTACACTAATATTTAAGGGAACTTCTAAAAATCGAATAAAACCAACGATTAGAACGCCTCTTAATACAGACTAAAACAACTTATTTAGGTTTTTACCTAGAATACTATTAACTATTTACTCAATGAAATTACACGAAATTGACAAAGAAGGCACAAAGATAATAATTAACTCTTTTATTATATGTGGTGCTATATCTGCTATAAGCATTGTATATTTACCTCAAATTGTAGCTATAATTATAGGTGCATTAATGTTAATTTTATGGCTAATAATTCTTCGTTTTTTTAGATTACCACACCGTGAGAAACATACAGAACCTAATAGAGTGTTTTCACCTGCTGATGGTACTATAGTTGTTATTGAGAAAACTTTTGAAGATGAATATTTTAAAGATGAAAGAATACAGGTATCTGTATTTATGTCTGTTTGGAATGTTCATGCAAATTGGTATCCTACAGATGGGATAATTAAATACTTTAGACACCACCACGGTAAATTTATGGTGGCATGGCACCCGAAAAGCTCAACAGAAAATGAACGAACAACTGTTGTAGTAGAAAACAGTAAAGCAACACTTCTTTTCCGTCAAATTGCGGGACTTTTAGCACGTCGTATAGTTACTTATGCAACAGAAGGACACACAGTAGCTCAAAATGACCGTATGGGCTTTATTAAATTTGGTTCACGAGTTGACCTTTTCCTTCCTTTGGATGCTGAGATTAGTGTTAAGTTAGGAGATAAAGTTGTCGGTAGTCAAACGGAAATAGCTAAGTTAAGGTAACTTCTAAAACTAAATCTTATTAAAAATAATCCTATGAATGTTATTTATAAGTATATAATTACTGGAACAGTTACGGCAATATCATTTTTCTTAATGTGGTATTTTAGTGATGTTTTGTTTTATATTCTTATATCAGCGGTTCTGTCTTTCGTAGGAAAACCCTTAGTAGAATTTTTATCAGGAATAAACATATATAAATATAAATTGCCCTTGTGGCTTTCTGCAACGGTTACCCTTTTTGTAATGTGGGGAATTACGGCATTAACATTATGGTATCTTGTACCTATAGTGATGCAAAAGATATCTGTTATCTCGGAGTTTAATATTTCTGAATACGTAGACGTATTAAGTTCAAAGATAAATAATCTAGATAGGTTTCTGTCAGATACCTTTGCCATACGTATCAACGATTCTAGTAACCTTCTCTCAAATTCTATAACTGAGAAAATTACAGAATATATAACACCTACCCTAGTAGGACTTGGCTCTCTAGTAGATAAAACTATATCTCTTATCATAGGAGCGTTTTCAGTTTCCTTTATTACCTTCTTCTTTTTAAAAGAAAGCAACCTTTTTAAAGAGGGTGTTATGGCTCTTTTCCCTGACAAATTTGAGGATAATGCAGATAGAGCTATTGCGTCTTCAACAAGCCTTCTATCTCGTTATTTCATAGGTTTACTTATAGAGTCTACAATAAAACTTATCATCATTGCATTAGCATTAAAACTTGTAAATCACTTAAGTGTTAGTGATGCAGTAATCATAGCTTTAATCTCTGCTATATTAAACGTAATACCATATATAGGACCTATAATAGGTGCCGTTATTGGCATACTAATAGCAATCGCTTCACCCGAAATTATAAATAATAATGAAATTTCCTTTGAAATTATAAAAATGTTATTTATCTTTGGTATTTTCCAACTTATTGATAATATTATAATTCAACCCTATGTGTATTCATCTTCGGTAAAGGCTCATCCACTAGAAATATTCCTTGTGATATTGATAGCAGGATCTATAGCAGGAGTTACAGGCATGTTATTAGCTATTCCCGCTTACACTGTTATTAGAGTCTTCTCAAAGGAGTTTTTCATAAAGTTCAAAGTAGTGAAAAAATTAACTCAGAAAATTTAACAACACTAATTGTGTTTAAAACATATTCTTTATAAACTAATTATAAATTTCAGAATGGAAACAAGAGATTTAGAACTTATGGCAACGCAGGTGCGTAGAGACATACTAAGAATGGTATGCGCATCTCAGTCAGGTCACCCAGGAGGTTCATTAGGAACTACAGATTTATTTGTAGCGCTTTATTTTAACAAACTTAAACAATCAGCTGAAACTTTTACTTTAGACGGTAAAGGTCAAGACTGTTTCTACTTATCTAATGGTCATATTGCACCAGTTTGGTATAGCGTTCTTGCTCGTAGCGGATATTTTGATGTTTCAATATTAGGTTCACTTCGTCAGTTAGGTTCTGTACTACAAGGTCACCCTTCTCCTGCTAAAGGTATCAACGGTGTACGTGTGGCATCAGGTTCTCTAGGTCAAGGTTTATCAGTAGCTATAGGTCATGCTATTGCTAAGAAAATGGATAAAGATGAAAATCTTGTTTATGTTCTTATGGGTGATGGTGAGACTCAAGAAGGACAAGTATGGGAAGGTGCTATGAGTGCTCCAGCTCAAAAACTTGATAACCTTATTGCTATTGTAGACTGGAACGGTCAACAAATTGACGGTAGCTGTGAAGAAGTATTATCTTTAGGTGATTACCCAGGTAAATGGAGAGCTTTTGGTTGGGAAGTTATAGAGGTTAATGGCAACAACATGGCTGAGCTTCTAGAGGGTCTTGATAAGGCTAAATCTCTTACAGGAAATGGCAAGCCAGTTATGATGCTTATGAAAACACAAATGGGTTACGGTGTTGACTTCATGTGTGGCACTAACGCATGGCATGGTAAAGCTCCTTCAGTGGCACAAACAGAAGAGGGTCTTGCTCAACTAGGAGAAACTCCTTTTGGGGATTATTAGAAGTTCTTTATAAAGAGGACTTTATATATTAAATTTAACTTTTATATAACTATATATAGATATGAAACGTTTTACACCTACAGGTAAAAATGATACTCGCTCTGGTTTTGGAGCAGGGCTTTTAGAGGCAGCTAAACAGGATTCAAATGTAGTTGCTTTATGTGCTGACCTTATTGGTTCGCTAAAGATGAATGATTTTATTAAAGAATTCCCAGAAAGATTTGTTCAGTGTGGTATTGCTGAAGCTAACATGATTGATATGTCTGCTGGTCTTGCAGTAGCTGGTAAAGTTCCTTTTGCTGGTACTTTCGCAGCTTTTGCTTCTGGTCGTGTTTATGACCAAATTAGACAAAGTGTTGCTTACACTAATTCTAACGTGAAAATTGCTGCTTCTCACGCTGGTATTACACTAGGTGAAGATGGTGCAACTCACCAGATAATGGAAGATATAGGGCTTATGAAAATGTTACCTAACATGGTAGTTATTAATCCTTGTGACTTCAACCAAACAAAAGTTGCTACTATTGCTGCTGCTAAATATGAAGGTCCTGTTTACCTTAGATTTGGCCGTCCTGTAGTACCTATTTTCACTGACGAAAATGCTCCTTTTGAAATAGGTAAAGCTATTAAAATGATTGAGGGAACTGATGTAACTATTCTTGCTACTGGTCACCTTGTATGGAAAGCTGTTGAGGCTTGTGAAATTCTAGAAGAAAAAGGTCTTAGCGTAGAACTTATAAACATTCACACTATCAAACCTCTAGATAAAGAAGCTATTCTTGAATCAATTAAAAAGACAGGTTGTGTAGTTACTGCTGAAGAGCACTTTATGAATGGTGGTCTTGGTGATTCTGTAGCTCAACTGTTAGCTATCGAGTGTCCTACACCTCTTGAAATGGTTGCTGTGGACGATAAGTTCGGTGAAAGTGGTAAACCAGACGATTTGATGGTTCATTATCACCTTGAAGCAGCTGATATTATCGCTGCTGTTGAAAAAGTAAGGTCTCGTAAGTAGTCTATAGGGGAGTTCTAATAAAACTAATTATTAGAACTCTCCAAATGAATATCATAAGCTCCTGAAAAATCTGTAGAGACTTCTCCTAGGTTACCAGCTTCTGCATTTATAGCCGTATACACTTTCACAAAGTCGACACCTTCTAGGTCGACACTATTGCCATTAGCATCTACAGCCCAGCCAATATCAAACCCTGCATTTTCGTCATCATTATGTGCATTGTCAGCATATCCAAAACCTAATTCTTTCAAAAACCATACATAACCATATTGGTCACTATTTACATATTCCCCATTGAAGGCTATAAGAGTTCCTGAGAAGGTAAGTTTATCTTCCTCCTCCCAACTAGGATAGTAGCTACCTAGGTTAAACTCATTTTTTATTTTCCAGCCACTGTTTCCTTGATTATCCTCCCAGCGTATATATTCATCTATAGCCTCGAAAGCATCATTTGTAGGTTTATAATAAGTAATTTCATAATTTTTAATAGTTGAAGCATCGTTATATTCACTACCTGCTATCTCATACCACTCATCATCAGGAAGCCCATTCCCATTATCATCCTTTGAAACCATGATAATGCCTGGTTCTGAGCTGCCACCATCCCACTGTGTTGTGTAATCAGCAGGAAAAGCATTACCCATGATTGCAATATCTCGTTCACCTTTTACGTTCTCAACAGTGTGGTCAAAGCCGAAAACTATATAACCTCCAAACCCACCTAAAGTAACAAGACCAGCATCTTTTTTACCTACTATTGTAGATTCTATTTTTGCTATTAAGGATTCTTTGGTGTCACCAGTTTCAAACTCAGGAGAGATATTTACAAACTGTCCTGGTGCAGGTGAATAATCATATATTTTCGAGATATAAGGGCTATAGTTTGTATTTTCTTCATTGCCTGACTTTTCACACGAAACGAACGCTAATGAAATGATTGATAAACTGATAAGATGTAGATATTTCATATTTTTAGGTATTTTTTTGAACAATAATTTTCAAATATATGATTATTTCTTCGTTTTACAATAAAATTTATTTATTTTTGTAGCGCTAAAGGTTCAATGAAAGGTATGAAATATCTTTTTTGATTAAAAGGGAATGTCGTGTAAGTCGACAACAGTTCCCGCTGCTGTAAGTTCTTTTAAAGATTTAACACTATGCCACTGACACATGTCGGGAAGGCGTTAAGTCTGGAACAAGTCAGAAGACCTGCCTTAGTACTACAGTTTAAGGACTACGGAGAATAGTCACTAAAACAGTCTAAACTCATTTCTGAGTATATGTTTGTTTTATGTGGCACAGTTATTTTATCCAATTTTAAAAAATTTATAAAACTAACATAATTTAATAAAAAAAATGAAAACAAATTTCCTAAAAAGAGGTATTTTACTTCTATCTTTATTTTCAGCTTTTTTCATCACTGCATGTAGTGATGACGACACTGAGATTGAAGAAATCACAGTATCATCAGACAATCTTGAAGACTTAGATGTCCTAGTAGGTGAAACTTACAATTTCTCTATTGATGTAGAGGAAGTAGATGCTGACGAAGACTTATTTGGTTTAGCTGTTAGATGGTATCTTGACGGTACACTTGTACAAACAGGTTTAAGCTATGACTTTACAGCTAGCGAAGAAGGCACTTATGTACTTAAATACATCATCCTTGAAGACTATTCAACAACAGATGAAGAAGTAACAAAAACTGTAACTCTTGAAGCTATAGACAATGTTGCTGAAGATGATAAGTTTAACATCGTACAAGATAACCTTTACTATAGCGAAACTCAACTTTCAGTAGTTAAGAGTTACTGGGTTAACTTTGAAGATGAGGTTTCTGACGAAATCGCAACTAAAGGCTTAAGATGGTATGTTAACGACGAATTAGCAGGTACAGGCGCTTCATTTGATTTCTCTCCAAGCACAGAGGGCACTTACACTATCAAATACGCTGTAAGATCTCACTATTCTTCTACAGGTGCTGAAATAACTAAAGAAGCAGAAGTTGTAACTTACACATCTGAAGGTATCTTTATTCTTAGCGAACCTAACTACACAGGTTCTGAAACTATTCGTGGTATCAATAGCCACACTTTCAAATCTAGCACTGTAGAGCGCTTTATTGTTGGAGACTACACTACATTTGGTGCTACAAATCAATGTATCGTTAACTGGGCTGGCAAACTTTATAATGTTGCAACTTCAGCAGGTAGTGGTGTTTACTTCTCTCAATTCAACGCATCAACAGGTGCTTGTACTGGTACAGTAGCTTCTTTCTCACAAAGCGGCACTACATGTAGAGCTTTCTCAGGTATCACTCCTGAATTAGGTGTTCTTGCTACTAGTAAAGGTGCATACTTTGTTAACTTAAGTGATTTCACTATAGACGAAACAGCAATTAATGGTACTGATGCTGGTGCTTACGATACTTTCGTTGCTGATGGATATCTATTTATAAGAGTTGGTACATCGGCTTATGCATATGAACTTGACGGACTTTCTACAACTTCTGAATATGTAGAGTTAGGAACTACTAAAAGTGGTTTTATCCAATCAAAAGATGGTTCTGTATGGGGTGCTAGTGATTCTGACCTTATAAAAGTTAGTACTCGTGACCTTTCTGTAGAAACAGTAAACCTTGGTGATGGAGGTTCAGTGTTTACTGAATCATGGAGTTGGAAACCTACTGCGTGGGTTGCTTCAACACGTGAAAATGCCTTCTTCTATACAGTTTCTTCAAATGGTTGGTCTGCTGCTGAAGTTGCAAAATATGATATTGATAGCGCCGTAGCAACAAGAAACTTTGTCTCTCCTGCTGACGATATGGATGGTTACTCTTTATATGGAACATCAATATATTACGACTCAGAACGTGATGAGTTAGTCTGTCTAGGAACAGTAGGTTACACTGCTTATAATGGTTTATTCTTCTTTGATGCACAAACAAGCATTAAATCATATACTACACTTTATGACACTGCTGATACAGAGATATACGGAACAAAAGATTTGTATTTCCCTTGTATGATATCTCCTATGAAAAGTTACTAATTTTAACAGTCTGACAAAAACTTTGAGATTGTTTTTTGAAAAAACGTACACCAAAAAATATCCTTCATGCGTTCGATGTGCATGAAGGATATTTTTTTAAGTGTAAGTACAGCAAACAACTAAAAATTAAAACCTTGCGCCAAATGGAGCGCTGGGTCTGAGGTACAGTCGGAGTTAAAATATGCAATAGAAACTAAAATTTGTAAAGAAACTTGTAGGCTTCTTTTTTTGAAAATTTTCTAACAATCTTTGTTGCACCTAATAAATTAACATGTGTCACCAAAAAAAGGCTGTCTATCAGGATTATTAACCCGATAGACAGCCTTAATTGCATTAGAAAGGACTTGCTTCCCTTTCGTAATATAGTTTTAATTTGAGCTTATTCTACTGCAACACTTGTGCTTTGTGTACTGTAGATGAATAATTCACAACCTGTCTGGTATTCAAATTCTAGTTTAGTATCAATTGCGTCAATACCTGAGTCGAATGTTGCACCATCAGTGTAAGTGTATTCCCAAATGTTGTAACCTTCGATAGTGTCTAATACTCCACTAACACTGTCAATAACTTCAACTACTTGTTCTAGGTAATCACCAGCAATTATGATGTAATCAAGAATATCAGTATCAATACCTAACTCATCAAATGCTATTTCGTAAACTGAATAGCTTAATTTAGCTGCATATAAGTCAAGATATAAATCAGCTAATTCTCCATCGTATAAGTAATCTTCTAGAGCTACAGTACCATCAATATCTACTCCAAGGTATGAAGAAAGAGCAGCATATATCAAGTCAAGCATAGTACCAGCAGCAGAGCTAACATCAACATCAGTACCTAAAATTTCATATGTACCTGTCCATTTACCAATTGCATCAATTCTAGTTTGATTTTCATTATATTCACTAATTAATTCATCAGTTCCTAAGTTTTGGAATAAAATATAATAGTCATATACTATTTCATTGATTACATCTAACTGATCATTCTTAGCATTCATACGAGTTGTTTGAGTACTACCAAATAATTCAGAACCAATCATACTGTATTTAGATTCATAGTACGAAGTACTAATTCCTAATTCGAAACCTGATGTAAGTGTTGCAGCTGTAACTCCATATATATAACCTGATGAAGATGGCTCAGCTAAATTTTCATATGTAGCAACAGCAACATTAAATTCAGCTTCCAACTCAGCTAATTCTGTATTATCTTCTTTTAATTGAGCAATAGCTAATAAAATAGCAGCATTACGTGTCTCTAAAGAACTTTTTTCTGTTTCTAACACACTAATTGCAGCTTGAGCTTCTTCAACAGCTTCCATAGAATCAGAAACATCATTTGCAATATTTACTAACATGTATAGAGTGATAGTTTTATCACCACTTATGTAATCAGAAATATCAGTTATACTTAATTCATCATCTGGTTCACCAATAATAGCTAAAATAGCATCAAGAGTAAAGTTATCTGGAGCAGGAATTACTGTACCTACAGGAATTCCATCACCGTCAGGAAGTTCAGTAATTTCTGGAAGAGTTTCAGTAAATACTTTTACATTAGCTTGAAGTTCTTCTGTTGCTGCTAAAATCTCTGTATATAATTCAGCAGGAGCATAACTACTAATAGACTCAACAGCTTCTACTAAGTCCTCAGCTTTTTCATTAAGAGCATCTTTAAAGTCAGCGATAGGTTCTTGAATCATCTCTACAAATTCTGCAGCTGTAGTAGTTGTCATTTCTAATCTTTCTTTAAGAGTTGCAGAAGAAAGGTCAGAACCATTGTATTTAGAAGTATAAGTAATGTTACGTAGGTTAGTCCAGTTGTAACCATCTACAGAGTTGTTGAAATCAAAGACACCAACTGCTGCTGTGTATTGTAGTTTGAAACCTAAGTCAAAGTAATCTAATATGTCATAAGATTCTGTAGTGAACAATGAAACAACATCATTAATACCGAAGCTAAAACCAAATGGTTGAGTGTAATATACGTCAATAACACCTGATACAGCGTAAATGTCATATTTGCCGTCAGCTTGAAGAATTTCGATAACTGCATCGTTGTAACCACTGATAGTACCATCAAGAGTACCGTCAAGAACTGCACGACCACCGTTAACTGTAACACCACCTAATACAGATGCACCACCTTCAACTACAAATGTAGAAGATGCTGTAGTTACTGTAGTAAGACCTGTAATAGTATAACCTGAGTTAAGAGTAGCTGATGCATTTGGAATGTTAAGAGTAACATCACCTAAGAAAATATCTTCTGCTGAATCATAGTTTTCATCATAGTAATCACCTATTTGAACCATACCAGTGTAGTTAGCATCAGTAAATTCAAATGAAGTACCTGCATTACAAGCTGAAAAGTCAAGAATTAAATCATTAACCGCTGCTGCAACTGTAGCATTTTCAAATCTGATAACTACTGTAGTACCTGTACCACCACAAGTGAAAGGAATAACATAGTTAGTTGTAGGAGTACCTGTAAATGCGTTAACGTCGTCAGCTGTGATTGTTAAGTAAGTAGTACCTGTAACACAAACGTCAGGACGAACAACATCAACAAGTTTACCTTCCCAACTTTGGTCAACAGAAATAACTACATCACCTGATTTAGTAAGGATATTACCAGTGATAGATGTAATATAGTTACGTTTTACAGGAATGTTAGAGAAGTCGTAAGATACGATAGAAGTTGTACTGTCTGCTTTGAAATATTCGATTTTGAAATCTTGTACATCTGCTTTTTCTGTAGAAGTAGCAAATAAATAGTCAAAAGAAAGATTACATTTAGTTGCTGTTGTTGTAGTTTCTGCGCTAGAACCAGAAATAGTAATAGCTTCTTCATTACTAAGGTCACCTGAGATAGGGTCAAAAGTAGTTTTTACTTTAAGACCTGTGATAGTGTAATATTCAGGAACAAGACCAGCATTGTAAACTGCAGGCTCGTTGCAGTCAGTTGCATTAACTTTAATTAAACCAAATGGACGAGTTAGTGTTAAGTTAACATCGCCTGTTGTAGCAATTGATGCAGATGCAAAATATGCATCATAAGTTGATGTACTACCAGTAGCGATAGTTGTAGAAGCCATCTCAACTACTATCGCTA
>JAWXTP010000017.1:0-35748 GCA_044433415.1 Rikenellaceae bacterium | reverse complement strand
GTACCATATGCAGGGTCTCTCATTTAGAGAGTATCTAAAGTTGTTCCATAATATTTCACTCCCTACAGTTAGTTTGGAGAGCATTCTCACACACAACATCGAGACTCCAAGTGGTTTCAAGCCCCTTGCATATTTTGATGATTACCTAAGACGTGGCTACTACCCTTTTTCTGGAGATAGTGACTTTGACGTTCGATTACACCAGGTAATAAATCAAACTATCGAAACTGATATTCCGCACTATGGAGGAATAAATATCTCGACTGCAAGAAAGCTAAAACAGTTGCTCTCAATAATCTCTCGAAGTGTCCCATTCAAACCTAATGTGAGTAGTATTGCCACATCGCTGGGAGCAAGTAGAAATAGCATTGCTGATTACCTTCTATATATTGAGGAGGCAGGTCTTATTTCTCAACTTAGGGATGCTACTGGTGGAATTAAAGGACTTGGGAAAATCGACAAGATATATCTCGACAATACATCGTTAATCTATACTCTCGCATCGGAGTCTACTAATATAGGCAACGTAAGAGAGACGTTTTTTATGAATCAGCTACGTGTCAATAATGATGTTATTACATCTAAAGTAGTTGATTTCAAAATAGGTGATATTGACTTTGAAGTTGGAGGAAAGAGTAAAGGGCTAAAGCAGCTTGAGGGTGTGCAGAGGGGATACATTGTCAAAGACGGTATAGAGTTCGGCTACTTAAACACTATTCCTCTTTGGGTCGTTGGACTTAATTATTAAGTGAGTATTGGAAGAACGGGTAAAAACATTTACTTCTTAGCAGAAATTTTATGCTGAGGTACTGTGATATTTTTTAATAGAAGTTCCCTTAAAATAGAGCTTTTGCACCTATATTGGAGCTTGGGTAAAGATATATCTGAGAAACAGTTAGAATCGACTTGGGGAAGTGACTTTTTTGCTAAACTCAGTAAATATTTACAAGCTGAATTTCCAGATGCAAAGGGTTTTTCAGAGACAAATATAAATTACATGAAACACTTCTATAAGTTTTATAGTCAATGTGATATAATTCGTCAACAGGTTGTTGACGAATTAAAATCTTGTCTTTTATTTAACATCCCTTGGGGGCATCAAAGGTTCTTGATTGATAAATGCTCGTCACCTGAGGACGATTTTTCCGCAGTGCTTGATAGTAAGTTAGATATTTATTGCTGTTCAACAAAAGCAATAATATAAAATTTAAAAAAGTTTGTTTTAAATTTGGTTTATAAAATAAACTTATTTATGTTGCAATATATTAATACTTTAAATTATCAATTTTTAAATTTATCAAACATGGAAGAACGTAGATTAAATGAGAAAGAGAGCTTAGAGCTTATCACTCGTATGATGCAAAACACAAAGATGAATCTAGAAGTAGGTTCTGGGAATAGTTTAATCAGCTGGGGAATATCAGTTCTTATTGCAAATACTGTTGTATGTATACTGTTATATTTCACTGAAAGTCCATTAAGTTTTTGGGCATGGATGCTTGCTCCTGTTATTGGTACATTATGGGAAAAATTAACCTCAAATAAAAGACCAGTGATTACAACAAAAATTGACAAAATGGTTAGCAAGCTATGGTTGTACATAACCATCACTACAGTACTACTACCAATTGTATTATTAGGTTTGGTTTTCTTAACAAAAGAAAATTTAATTATTTCAGGAGTTAACCTAATGGCTTTAATACCTTTTGCAGAAATGCTGATAGTTAGCTTAGGTTTAATATCAACTGTTATAATTATTGACTTTAAACCTCTTAGAATAGGAGGCATAATAGGTGTAATACTATCTATTGCTTTACTGTCTAATTCAATACATATTCACTCAGGAATATTTGGACTATGGGCTATTATATCAATGATTGTCCCTGGTATAAAACTAAATTATTTCATTAAATCAAAAAGAAATGCTTAAAGAACTTGATCCTCTACTCCACTCAGAACTAAGGTTAGGGATAATCTCAATCTTGGTAAGTGTTGAAGAAGCAGATTTCACCTACCTAAAAGAGCAATGCGGTGCTACTTCGGGTAATATAAGTGTACAGTTAGATAAACTGCAAAAAGCAGGATATATAGAAGTAAAAAAGGAGTTTGTGGGTAAGCGACCACGCACCACATGTTCTATTACTGATTTAGGACACACAGCATTTGAAATATATGTTGAGAACTTAAAGAGTTACCTGCACCTGTAACGTAATTTAGAGAACTTTTAAAAACAGGGTGGTTTTCAGTCGAAAACCACCCTGTGATATTTATAAAGGCTAACGTCCTAAAAGGTAAATATACTTATGAAAACTTAAGAAGGTTTCAGTAATTGCCTCTAAAATTGTATTTTCCAAATACCTTTAGCAACTTTTGCCATCTTAGATTGTCTATTGTTAATAGATTGACTACTCCACTCAGAATATTGAGTTGGTATCACGCTAGTGTCATTAAAAGAAGATTTATTTAATATAGTTTTCTTGTTTTCGTATGAACTATTACCTATGCCGTTATTAAGTCCTTTTTCAAGAATACACATATTGCCTAGCCTGTAAATAAATCGCTCTACATCGTCACTATCAAAATTCCAGTCTTCACTAGGATTTTGAGGTAAGATATGCTCTATTGTGTCTGTTTCTAAATCTACATCAACTGTTCTACCTCCATTATGCAATTCTAACTTTGAAAGAATATATTTAATTATTCTATTATTGCGTGAATTTTCAGTAAACGTTTTGTTTATGAATACTCCTGTAAATTCACTATCTTCAACATATACCCTTTTAAGAATTGATTTGTCATACACCCTTTTACTACTTATATTTAGAGCAACATCATTGTATGCCCTCTCTATATCATTTGGGTTTTTACCACAAATTACGTTATACCTAAAACTTATAACAACAACATCTTTTAAAACTTGACTAAATTCGTCACTTCTTAAACATATATTTGAAGCCATAAGCAAAGGAAAGGCTTGCTTTATGCCAAAGTTCTTTAACAATAAAACATTATTCATTATTTCTGGATTATTTTCCCAATATTCATCATTAGGATTTTGGAGTGCCATATACACATCACTATACATAATCATTTCATTAATAATTGAAAAAACTTGTGAGGGTTCTTTAATGTTTTTGCGCAACTCATTAAAAAGCTCATTTCCTCTAATTGTCTTATTCTTTGAATTCCAGTAATATCGAATAAACTCAGGTAATTTTTGCTCTTTTACATTCGCTGTAAGTTTTATCCACTTTTCTTCTAAATCACTAATAATACCATTGTGTACAGTGTTTTGATCTATTAACGAGAAAAGATAGTTCTTTAGTAAATCAGAAGATGATAATTGCACACCTCTAGCATTCAACGTTTCAAATACTTTAAAAGCATTCATCTCATCACTTACTGTTATAACAGTAAAATACAAACTATTTACTAATGTTGTAATAAATTGTGCATACTCTTCTCCTGACTTATACTTATTTTTAAGCCTATCTTCATAAAACTCAAAGCACCTTTTCATTAATTTTTCAGTTGACAAAGTACCTCTACTACGAAGCTCTCCTAACTTTACAATATAATCCTTGAAATAAGCATTGTTATTCCTGTTTAAATGCAAAATGTTATCATACTCCAAAGATATAGGATTTTGAAATCCTATATAGAATGTAGTCAACTGATTGATACGTGTTATGTTATTATCTTTATCAACTTCCTTTTCTACAAGATTTTTTATCGCTTTTATGGCTGCTAAAATAATTATAGTGATTGTTGTAAATCGTTGTTGACCATCAATTACATAATTTATCTTTTCATCACTATCGCTCTGTAAAACAAGATAACCCATGTAATGATCATCACCACTAGTTAATATAGACTCAATATCCATCCATAAATCATCCCACTGTTGAGTGTCCCAAGAGTAATCTCTTTGAAATTTAGGAATTACATATTTTGTTCGACTTCCTATTAAGTGCTCAAAATTAGATGTCGTCGTATTATTAATACCTTTCATGATATTTGGAGATTTTAATATTTATTTATAGGCACGCATATAAATTACTTATTATGTTCTTAGCAGACACCAAAGTATCTGATACATCCATAACAACAAAGATAATGAAAAATCCCATATTTTCGTAAAAATATGGGATTTTTCATTATGGAAAGTTCTATATACTCGTTTGAAGAGAGTTTATTTCTTCTCAAAGTGCATATAGTCTTTAGTAGTAATCCAGTCACCACCCCAAGTCCATCCTAATTCCTTGAATTTCTTAACTAGCTTGCAGTCGCTAGTAAATGATAGTGGGTTTGTTAAAGGCTCATACTTAGCTCCTACGGGTATTATCTTGCCTGTAGACGAGATGTAAGGGTTGTCAAAAGGGTTGAAGTCTATAGCCTTGCCGTACGAATGATTAGATAACTTTTTAGAGCTTACAGCGTACCTATAATGAAAACCATAAGTATTATTAAGGTTGGCCATAGTCGTATTACCATCTGGTAAATCAAACTTTATAGGTATAACCATTTCAATAGGTATCTTTTCTTCCTTTATAAACTCAAATATCTCTATAACATCCTCTTGTAAACAACGGTTCATTAAAATCTGACCTTGATGAAGCATATTATCATCCGAATAATATTCAACATTGATTAATACCAATGAATCTATTACACTTTTAGGAGCTAGAGTTCCTTCAAGAGCTTTTTCAAAGGTAATGTTAGAGTCAACTACCACTTGCGCTGATAGTTTAAAAGACAATAATAATAAAACTAAAAATAAAATTTTTCTCATATATATATGTATTACTTAGTAAGTTCGTCCATTCGTTTTACCAGTGCTTGTTGACAAACAGGACAAAATTCATCTGGAGACAAAGTACGCATAAGACAATTTATCCATGGACGATAAACGCCTTTACTTTGATAACCACCGCCTTCATATACTCCAACTTGTGTGTCACTAGCGCTACTCTCTTTCGTAGGGATTTTCACACCTTTAGGTACTAACTTACTCCACTCCTTATCCTTAAAGTTTGTAAGTGTTGTTAGGTTTTCTTCCCAAGGTTCTACACCTTGACTGTAAAAAGGATTTTCATATTCATCATCACCAACATATTCATCACCTAGACCTGCAAAGAGATGGCCAAATTCATGCACATAAACTTTACCTGCAAAGGACTTATCTCCTGCTGCACTAATTCCATAGAAGTTGTATATTCCACCACCTCCGTATTTCTTAGTGTCTGCAAGTATATATACAAGATCATAAGGTACGTTAGCGGCTAAATCTCTTACCTTTTGTTGGTCATTAACTATAAGATAACGCTCAGAATCAAAGGTATAAAACTGTGAGTTTAACACTGTATTCTTCCAAACGTGCTCTCCTGGCATGTTTACACCTAGTTCCTCAGAAGGACTCCATACACCACGTATATTAAAGTCAGTACGTCTACTTTTAAAAGGCTCATAGCTAAGTAACTCCTTAGCAAACACTTCACAATCTTCATAAAATTTCTCACGATGTACTTCTGTATAACCTTCAGCCAATAAGACAATATCTATCTTGTTAGCAGGATTGCCGCTATAGATAACATCAAAGGTCTCTAGGGAAGGAGTAGACTTACGTATCCAATAGTTCGAAGGGTCTATTTCATACTCAAATATTTTCACCCAATTGTTCTGCTTATCTCGTGAACTTATTTCCACTGTTACAGCATTCTTAGGGAAAGGCATAACTACAGACTCTGGGTAACATCTTGCTACTGTTGAGGCTTCAACTGTTGTTTGCCATTCAGTAAATATAGTGCAATAACCTTGTGAGTATACAAGTTCCTTTGTAGCTGAGTCATAAACACTTAACTTTTGATTTCCCCAATAAGTCGTTGTTATACATTTTTCGGGGTTACCTGCCCAATATGGTTCTTCAATAAGTTCATCAAAACATATAGATTCACTAGTTGCAGTACCACAGTGGTAGTAATCCATACGAAGAGTCTTAGGTAGAAAGTGTTTTGAAAACTGAGCACTAGCACTAAGACTTACCATCGTAAGCACGAGAGTCAATATAAAGTTTCTATTCATTGTATATATTATTAAAATGTACATTTAGATTGCACTTCTCCTGTTGCAGCCCATTCTGTTCCACGTAAAAGAGTAACATCAAAACCTCTATTATTTTTAAGAGACTTGTCATAATCCTTGCCTGTATGTCCTAGTACAGTATGGAAAATGCGTCCTTTACCATAAGTTACAGTAAACAAAACTAACTCCTCTTTACCAGTACCTCCAGTAGTACTATCTGAAAAGGCTGTAGCTAAAGGGTGAATGTTTTGGGCAGGACCGCGAAGATTTCCGTAAAGTTCATCATCATAATGAACCCAACTAGTAGGTAAACCCTTCATTATAGGATGTTCTTCATCTCTTACTTTAATTTCGTAAGGACCACTACGACCGTGCTTACCTCCTTCACCTTCTGTTAAAGAGTCTGTTACGAACTCTCCATTAGAATAATAATAGAAAGGTCCTGACTGGATATTGCGACCTCCCCAGCCTCCTAGACCTATCATTTCATTATAGGCTTTCCACTCAGGGAAGGCATTATCAGCTTCATGTACTACAACCATTCCTCCACCATTATACATATAGTCTTCAAAGTTTTGTTTCTGAGTGTCATTCCACTCTACCTCATTGATGTTCATAATTACTGCATCATACTTAGTAAAGTCTATTACTGAGTTCTGAGCTAGATTTATGTCTATAATAGTAGTTTTGATATTAGCATTCTCTGAAAATACCTGCTCTATATGAGGCACCATCTTTTCACAGTTATGGTATTTGTCTGTATGCCCTGTAATAATACCTACTTCAATAGTTTTATCACATGAGCTTAATCCTATACAGACGAATAATGTAAGGAATAATTGTTTTAATTTCATATCTTATATTACTTATAATTATTTAACTCGTGTAGATTTATCTGCTCCTGATACCTCATTGAGCAAAGCTTCCATTTCAGCAACAACCTCAGGGTAATCATTATACACATTTGTACGTTGGTAAGGGTCTTTCTTTAGGTTATAAAGTTGACACTTAGGCGCTTCTGGATTAAGCTTATTATTTAACACATCACTATGCTCTCTTTGTGTTAATTTTGTTGTTGCGTAACCTCCCAGACGAGCATTTCCAACTTCGGTACCTTCAAAACCACCACCGGCTTGTGACGGTATATATACCCATTCGTCTTTACGGATAGAAAGGTTTTTCTTTTTCCAAGGGCTAATAAGGATATGATCACGTATAGTTTTATTTTCCTTACCTGTAAGAGCAGGTAACAAATCATAACTATCAGGTGCCACGCCATCTTGTAGTTCATAACCTGTCATAGAAGACAACATAGCAAAAAAGTCCACATTGCTAGTTAAAGTATTAGTTACAGTTCCAGGTTTCACAACTCCAGGCCATTTAACAATAAGAGGCACAGAATGACCACCTTCCCAGGCTTCAAATTTAAATCCCCAAAGGTCTCCATTAATATGGTGTCCTAAGCTCCAAGCTTCTTGAGCTCCAAGGTTTAACATACCACCATTATCACTTGTAAAGATTATCATAGTATTATCCGCGATACCCTCATCTTCAAGGGTTTGCATTATATCGCCTACTATCCAATCTAATTCATGTATGAAATCACCATAAGCACCAGCTTCACTAGTACCTATGAATCTTTCAGCAGGTGTGAAAGGATGATGTATGTTTGTTGTAGCATAATACATAAAGAAAGGATTTTCTTTATTTTCCTTTATCCAATCTACAGCTTTCTCTTTGATTGTTGTACCCACTTCTCTATCTTTATATAAAAGGTGAGCTGCTTCGGCACCACCATAAGTTGTAAGTCCATTTTTCTCAGGGAATTCTTCTGTATTTGCAGCTTGTCCTAAAACGAAAGGATCGTCAGGTGTGTATCCTACAACACTATAGTTCTCAACATAAACAAAAGGAGGGGCACTATTTACTAAAGGCACACCAAAATAGTAGTCAAAACCTACTTCCAGAGGTCCTGGTTTTAAAGGTTTATTATAATCTATCTTATCACCTGTTTGGAAACCTAAATGCCACTTACCAAAAACAGAAGTTGTATATCCTGCTGCTTTCATAACATCAGCAATAGTAGTTTTATCCTCACTAAACTGCATAGTAGCCGTTGGAGGTGTAGGTCCCCATAAGTTTATACGAGAAGGATATTCACCTGTCAGTAAACCATAACGTGAAGGTGTAGATACTGCTGCTGAGGAGTGAGCATCTGTGAAAAGTCTACCTTGAGTAGCTAATTTATCAATATTAGGGGTTTTTACCTTTGTAGCTCCATAACAACAAACATCCCCATAACCAATATCATCAGCTAATATAATGATTACGTTAGGTTTATCTGCTTTTACGTTTTTTTTTGCTGAAATAGCATGAGGAAGTACCACCATGGTAGTACCTGCAAGTAAAGTTAACGTTTTCTTCATTTTAATATTTAATAAGTTGATAAATTCAAAAATTTATACAAATATACTAAATATATAATTCACATTGTAATTATTTTTAATAAAATTTACTACCTTTGTAAAGGAAACACCCCTAAATATTTTCAAACTAAAAAACAAAATGGATAAAAAAAGATTAATTTCGGGAATGTTGTTAACATCAGCAGCGCTGATTGCTAGCACAGCAGTAGGAGCAAAAACAAAAGGTAAACAGCCAAATATTTTGTTTATAAGTATAGACGACTTAAGAACACAGATAGGTGCTTATGGTCATTCATATATGGTAACACCGAACCTAGACGAAATCGCATCAAACGGTAGACTATTTAATAATCAATATGTTCAAGTGCCTACAAGTGGAGCTTCACGCGCTGCACTACTTACAGGGCACAATCCAACAGAACGCAAACATACAAACAATCACTGGTTTACTAATGCACTTATAGGTAGCACCGAAAATGAAAACCCTGAAAGTTTTGTTCATCACCTTAGAAGAAATGGATATTACACAGTTGGCATGGGTAAGATAAGTCATAGTCCTGACGGTGAAACAAAGCATGAGGGTGAATATATACGTGAATTACCTTTTAGCTGGGATATGTTTGTCAATGACCCTAATAGCCCTTGGCCTAAAGGCGATGGTCTGCTTCATTCGTACGCAAATGGAGCTAGCAGGTATGACGGCACAGGTTATAACCCTGCATTTGAAACACTAGATGTGTCTGATGAAAGCTACCCAGATGGCGTGCTTGCAAATCTTGCTACCTCAACTCTTGAAGATTTAGCAAAATCTGATAAACCTTTCTTTATGGCTGTAGGCTTCTTTAAACCTCACCTTCCTTTCTCTGCACCTAAAAAATATTGGGATATGTATGACGATAAGGATATTGTACTTTCTCCGAATAGAGATGTACCTCAGGATGTTGATAATGTATTCTTACATAATAGTGGTGAGTTTTCCCTACAGTACTCTCACAAAGAAAAGGCAGGAGCTGGTAAGATATTATCAGAAGAATATTCACGTGATTTACGCCATGCCTATTTTGCAGCTACAAGCTATACAGATGCTCAAGTAGGTAAGGTTATGGATAAACTTAAAGAATTAGGACTCGACGAAAATACTATAATTATAGTATGGGGTGACCACGGTTGGCATTTAGGCGATCACACGATTTGGGGTAAGCACTCCACTTTTGAACGCGCCCTTAACTCTACATTTATAGTCTCTACACCTGATATGCAAGATGCAGGGACACCTACAGATGCCCTAGTAGCAACAGTAGATATATACCCTACACTATGTGAATTAGCAGGCATAGAAGCTCCAGAAGGGTTGGACGGCACTAGTATAGTACCTATAATAAATAACCCTAAGGCTAAAACTAGAAATGAAGTTATGAGCTATTGGACTGATGCTGTGACTCTAAGAACAGACAGATATCGTCTTTCTTTATATAACAATGGCAAAAAACAAGGTATAGCACTTTTTGACCATTCTATAGACCCTAACGAAACTATAGACCTTTCGAAACACAATCCTAAAGTCGTTAGCAAACTTGTTAAGAAAATTAAGGAATTAAATAATGGTTTTTTACCTAATATAGACTAGTTAAATAACAAAAGGGTAATTTGAGGAACGAAAATTCCACAAATTACCCTTTCTAATATAAGAAAGCTCTAGTAATCCTTACAAACCTTTGTTAAATCAACAGTAAACCCTTCCTCATAAGGCTTAAACTTACCTTTAGCAGTTAAAAACTCTATTATACCTTCGGCGTCTAAGCCCTTCGCAGAACATGTATGAAACAATTGGTCAGCGCCAAATCTAGCAACAATCGCTTCTTTTAATGTAGCTTTAGAATAGCTATTCCCTTCCATCATACGTAACACTTCGTGTGCATGTACCTCACTCATAGTTTTTTTAAAAATTAAATTATTGAAAATCAATTAGTTATAATACCCGAGAAACTTTATTACCAAAACTTATTAAGCTCCTCATTATATTCAAAGCCTACAGTTGCTAGTTTAGCAAGCAGTTCTTCTTGGTCTAAATCCATACTTTTACATAGTTCCGTAAGCGATGGATATTGGTCTCTTAGTTTCATATTAATAAAACTGTATAACATCATTGGATCTTGTGGTATCATAGAAATATTTGTTAAAATTTTCACCAAAGGTAATAAATTATGGGTAATTTGTCAATTTTTTCATGTATAAATGGCAAAAAGTTGCTATTTCCTATAACTACAAATAGCAATACCTTTGCCACATCAAAAATAACCAAGGATAAAAGTTATCCTAACTAATTAAAAAATCTTAATATTTAATTTTTAAAAACTATGTTTCAAACTTCTGTTGAGCTGTTAGCTTTTTTATTTAAAGCAACACCTTTTCTTTTCTCTTTAGTAATTTTAACATTCTTAGCTGTTAAATTTTCTAAATCTATCAAAAAACACTCTAATTATTACTATTGGGGTTTTGGTATTTTAAGTTTCCTTTTTGCTTTTCCTGTATTTGCTCGTCTATGTGGATTTGAAGTACCTTTTAACGTATCGTCTATTCCAGTTATAGGTACTATTTCTAGAGAACTTTCTTCTGCTGCATATTTTATTCACCCTGTATTAGTAATTATCATGGCTATGGGTGCTTTCAGCCCTAAGATTTCTATGATAGGTAAACTTATGACTATCAGAAAAGAACTTTCTATCATTGTAGGTTTCCCTCTTATTGCTCACCTTGCAAAAAGACTATTTTCGACTTTCCCATCAGCTTGGAAATACTTTGCTCAATACGAAGAGTCTATCACAAATCCTAAAGTTGTTAGTGAATTAGGTTCTAACATCCAAAACGGCGTTTTCGTACTAGGTATTGTAATGACAGTATTCTTTTTAGTTCTTTGGGTTACATCTTTTGATGGTGTACGTCGTAAAATGGGCTCTAAAAACTGGAAGAAAGTTCAAAAATGGTCTTACGGTCTTTACGCTATGTTATTTATCCACGCAACAGGTTTACAACTAGGTGGTGTTATTAATAGTTACGCAACACAACGTATACAACAGGAAACTGCAATCCACTCTACTCACAACCGCGGTGAAACTTCAACAAAAGGTGGTGAACAACATTCTCACGGTAACCAACAACAAGTTAAACAGCAAGGTGGAGAGCAACATTCTCACGGTAACCAACAAGCAGCTCCTCAACAAGGCGGTCAACAAGCTCAACGAAAAGGTGGTCACAGTCACGGACCTAAAGGGTTTTCTTTCTCAGATGTAGAATTATCAAGAGCTCAAAAAGGTATCTTAAACATAATTATCTACATTCTTGTTTATGGTTCTTACCTATATTTCCGTATCAAAAAAGCAAAAGCTGATAAGGCTAGACGTAATCGCTAATTTGCAAACCACAATACATAAAAAAAGTTCTCAGGGTCAAATCTGAGAACTTTTTTTATCTAAAATCTTTATTGTTGCTTTAAAATCTCACATAGCTTAGGAACTCCTATCACAGAATTTTCTCCTATGTAATTCACCTTATTAGGTACATTCAACCCACTAGGGGGATTAGGGTCTACAAGCCACACAGGCACCGTTGAACGTATATAACGTATCAGTGATGCCGCAGGATATACAGCTAACGACGTTCCTACAATTACAAATATATCAGCTTTACTTACTATATCTACTGCTGCACTTAACATAGGAACATTTTCTCCAAAGAACACCACAAAAGGTCGTGCTAGGCTTCCATCAGGAGCTTTATCATCCAACTTTTGTTCCCATCCCTCTATAGGAAAGGCTAAATTTTCATTTCTACTACTACGAAGTTTTCTAAGCTCTCCATGTAAGTGAAGGACTTTTGATGAACCTCCTCTTTCGTGTAAATCATCAACATTTTGTGTTACAACCTCTACATCAAAATATTTTTCTAATTCAGCAATAGCAAAATGTCCTGCATTAGGTTCTTTTTCAAGTAATTCCTTACGTCTACTATTATAAAAGTCAATAACCTGTTTACGGTTTCTTGCTAAAGCCTCAGGAGTACAAACATCCTCTATCCTATGGTTAGCCCATAATCCATCAGAATCCCTAAATGTAGCTATTCCACTATCACGACTTACCCCTGCACCTGTAAAAACAACTATTTTCTTCATAAGACTTATTTTATATATTACTTATCATAAAAAGTAACACCTTCTTTTAACTTTCTCTTATTCTCAGCATTTACCTCTAACCATTCCATATAGTTATCTATCTGTGCTTTAATATGAGGGTGCATAACAAGTTCTGATTCTATATCACCACGAGGTGTTTCTTTTAGTCTCTCTGCACCTATACGGATAATTTCTACTGCTCTATCATATTTTGCCTTATCTTCACGTATAGAAGCTAAACAAGGACTTAGCTCTGGACGATCAAAAGATAGCTGTGCTAGGACTTTACGTTGGTGCGTTGCAAGTTGAACAAATTTAACTCCTGTCAATTCTGTTAACTCTTTAGTTTCCTCTTTTGTTAAAGGAGAACGACCTCCCACTACATCATTAAACGCTGATTCATAAGTAGGATAATAAACACCATTAACATCCATCCATGCATAAATTACCTCTTTTTCCTTATCTGTAAGTTTTACATCATTATGTTTGTTATCTATAAGTTTTGTTAACAGACTATTATGCGAACCCCAAGAGTAAGCCTCTTGTATAGCAGCAGGGCCACCACCAATAAGACCTAAAGCACCCTTTACGTAAAGATTTATATAAGAAGCATTAAAATACATGTTTTTATCACCAGCTAGTACAAATTTTTCAGGATCTTCAGCATCAAAATCATGACACGAAACACAGTGCTTATCCCATATAGGCTGTACATTCTCCATATAAGAGAAATTACGTGGCTCCTCAACATTATTCCATTTATCCATAGTAACAGCTGAAAGTTTTAAAGCCTCAGGACGACCTGTAGGAACTGGTACATTTAGCCTGTCTTCATGACAACCTATACAACCGTTAATTTCTCCTGGCATTAAAGAAACTCCACTTCTCATAGACTGTATCATCTTTTTATCCTTATCAAGTAACTGGAAGTAAAGGTGTACACCTGCTGGCGCTTTGAAATGCGCTGAACCGTCTTCTTTAACCTCAACTTCACCTAGTATGCGTTTAACCTCAAAACTATGCCAATTGACAGCTGGGTAATGAGCTCCCTCACCTTGCCATTTCTCTACTGTCCAACTTCTTTTCTCAGGAGACTCCACAACACGAAGATATTTTACACTTCCAGGTTCTACACCCTCCATATTAGTACCTTCATATACATTTTGTACATAAAATACACCTGCATCCTCTGAGAAGTCTCTAACTACAGGAATAGTTCTAGGAACATTACGTGGTTCTATAATCATAGGATCAAAAAGAGAGCGTTCTTTAACTTCTAAGATAAGATCTCTTGTTGAATTTTCGGTATTCATCACAAAAAGCGCAGAATGAGTATCAAAAGTTTTCCAAGCCTTACTGAGTTTCTTAGTGCTACCTGACACCAAGAACTCCGAACGAGTTAAAGGCCATGGATCCTCTGTCATATAGTCTATTCTTTTGTATTGATCTACCCCATCTTTTTGCATTAGTGCACGTGTATTCTCAGGCATGATATCCAAAACGGGTAATTCTCCATCGACACCTAGCTTTCTGTCTATGACTGCTAAAGCTCCCCAAGGGCGTTCATGACAAGCTGCAAAGATACAAACCAATAAATCTGTTCCTGGGATTTGACGAGCATCTATTACTGCACCTGGAGATTTAGTATTGTTACCATAATAAATAGAGTGTTTAGTACCATCAGGATTAACTGTCCATAATCCTTGAGCATCACCAAAATTGCGATCTACATATTCCCATCTATCATAAAGAATACGACCATCTTCTAGTATGGTTGAGTGACCTTCAAACAAAGTACTTACACCTATTTGATGTATATTAGCACCGTCAGGCTCCATTCTATAAAGGTTAGCCATAATATGTCGATTACACATACAGTATTTAGGTTGACGTGTTGACGAGAAGATTATATTTCCATCAGGAAGATAAACAGGGTCTATGTCTGCCATGCCTTCCGCAAAAGTCAACTGTTTAAGATTTGAACCATCAATATTCATCTCATAAATATGATACGAACCTTGAATGTTATGACGCATAGAGAAAATAATCTTTGTAGCATCATACGAAAGCTCAGGGTCACGGATTACACCTTCTTCTGTCTCTAAAAGTGTTGTAATCTGTTTTGTATCTACATCATAGATACGCATAGCAGCCCCAGGGCGGTAAGAATCTTGATTAACCTCTCCCCACTGGAAGATTGTAGCTGTATTATGATGATCAGGACAATATTGTTCCCTTTCTATGTAAAGTATCTTTTTTCCTTTCAATGTTTGAAATTCTGAGGCATCTTTACGTGTAAATTCCGTTGGTTCACATACCTCATTTTGACAATAACCAACTCTCGTAATTAGTAACAACCCTAATATTAAGGGTAATCTATAAATTTTCTTCATAAATAAATATATTATTATTAAAGTTATTTTAATATATAGGGTAAATACCAGCAGCAAATGTAAATTGGTCTATTTTATTCATAGTCCATACAACTTTACCTGCCTTATCTAATTCTATAAGAATAGGCTGTTTCTGGTCGCCATTATGTCCTACCCAGTTAGCTAGCAAGTAATTGCCATTCTTAAGTTCCACTATACCAGCTCCAAACTCTATTTTTATATCATCTCCTAAATTAGGACTATCTACTATCTTAGATTTCACACCTGTTTTGCCATCTATTTTATAGATAACACCTGCATGACCTGTTGTAGCAAGCCAGTTACCTTTTTTGTCAGTTGCTACATATAAAGATGAATGTTCTATCTTTATATCTTTTACTAAACCACCATTAGCATCTAGTTCAACAAGCCTTTTAGAGTCTGAAATAGGTACTAAGTAATGTCCCTTCTTAGTTTTAGTAATTTGACGAAATTGCCTATGTATGTTAGTCACTTCTGTATCAAAAGTAAGCTCTTTGGTTACTTCTCCTTTTTTATTAATCTCTACTATCCTCATGGGATTTCCTGATATACCTAATAGATAACCTCCTTTAATTACAGATACTGACTGAAACTCTTCTCCTTTACCTACTTTAAATTCAAAAAGCATTTCTCCCTGAGAATTAATAAAATATACACCTTTTTTGTGTGCATAAGCTACATCTTCTCCTTTTAAATGTACAAGACTATTACATTCTTTACATTCACCAGCAAATCCCTTATGCTCCCACTCTATCTCTTTAGTGCTTTTATTGATTATAGCTATCTTATCTGACAATGTGCCACCTACAAGAATTTTATCTTGCGCCTTAACAGTCATAGCCATTAAGAAGAATACTAGAATTGTTGTTGTTTTCTTCATGAATTTAATTTATTATAATATATTTTACAAAGATATGCAAATACGGGTTAAAAACATAGATATTTTAAACAAATTTAGAAAATACATTAAATTTCATAATTAAAACGACTTTTTTAATAACAATAAAATTGTATTATTATAATATTTTTATTTAAAAAATTTGAATATTAAAATATTGTTAGTAACTTTGCGAACATAAATAATCACTATGAGTAGAGAATACAAAAATAACGAAGAGCAGATTGCTCGATATATGAAAGCCTTGGCACACCCAGCAAGAGTAGCTATAGTGCAATTTCTTGCAAGTCAAGAGTGTTGCTTCTTTGGAGATATTCACGAAGTATTACCTATATCTAAAGCTACAGTATCTCAGCATCTTACAGAACTTAAAAACTCAGGACTTATACAAGGTGAGATAATGCCTCCAAAGGTTAAGTACTGTATCAATAAGGAAGCATGGAACGAAGCTCATGAGCTAATAAACTCTCTTATGTTATTAGTTAATAAAGAAAAGAAGTGTTGCCAGTAGCGACCTTTTTTTTAAAATAAATGTTCGTTGTTTTGCGAATTACAAACAATAATTAAATATATAAAGTATGGAAATTAAAGTATTAGGAACAGGTTGCGCTGGATGCAAGGCATTAGAAGCAACAGTACGCGAAGTTGTAACAGAAATGAATCTTGATGCAACAGTTGAAAAGGTAGAAGATCTTATGGAAATTATGAACTACAACGTTATGGCGATGCCAGGTCTTGTTATAGATGGCAAAGTTGTATCAGCAGGGAAAAAACTCTCAAAAAACGAAGTAAAAACAATATTAACGAAGTAATAAGATATCATGAAGAAAGGAATTTTAGCTGTATTCGCATTAATGATACTAGTATCATGTGTAAATAACACAAATTCAAAGACTAACGATAAAGACTGTTGTAGCACTGAAACAAAAAGTGAAAGTTGCTGTGGCACTGAGACTAAAAGTGAAAGTTGCTGTGGCACTGAGACTAAAAGTACAGAAAATATCAACTGCTGTGGTAAAGAGGCTAAATATGCAGAAGCTGGTAAAGTAGAGGTCTTATATATGCACGGAAAACAACGTTGTGCTACTTGTATAGCAATAGGTACAGAAACAGAAGCTGCCCTAAAAGAATTAAACAACGAAAATGTTGTAATGAAAACTATTGACATCTCAACAGCAGAAGGTGAAAAGATAGCTGACAAATACGAAATCACGAGTTCTTCACTTCTTATCGTAAAAGGAGACGTAGTTGAGAATCTTACAGTTATGAGTTTCCAAAACGCAAGAAACAACCCTGAGCAATTTAGAAAAAACCTTAAAGAATCAATACAAAAATTACTTGAATAATGGAATGGTTACAACAACTGTTAGACAACAGTACAACCCCCTTATTCACAGCTTTTTTACTTGGTTTACTTACGGCAGTATCACCTTGCCCACTAGCGACAAACATTACAGCTATAGGCTTTATTAGCCGTGATTTAGAGTCACGGAATAGGATTTTCTGGAACGGTTTGCTATATACTTTAGGAAGAGTTATTGCTTACACAGTTTTAGGAATTGTCTTGATAACTATTCTTCGTGAAGGTTCGTCACTCTTTAAAATTCAAAAAACTATAGCAAAATATGGTGAGCTGTTATTGTCTCCTGCACTGATTCTTATTGGTGTATTCATGCTATTTGGCGATAAGCTCAAACTTCCTAGCTTTGGATATAATGGTTCTAGTAGTGAGGAATTGAAAAGTAAAGGCAGTGTAGGTGCACTTCTGTTAGGCATTTTGTTTGCTCTTGCCTTTTGTCCTACAAGTGGTGTTTTCTACTTTGGAATGTTGATTCCTATGTCAGCAACTACAACTGCTGGTTACCTTATGCCCGTTGCTTTTGCTATTGCAACTGCTCTTCCTGTCATTATAGTATCATGGGTACTAGCATATAGCGTTAGTGAAGTTGGTAAGGTTTATAACCGTATCAAGACGTTTCAAAAATGGTTCTCACTTGTAGTGGCTCTACTTTTTATTGTGGTAGGTGTTTATTATGGTATAATGTTTTACTTATAAATTATGAAAATTTTAATTTTGTGCACAGGCAATAGTTGCCGTAGTCAGATGGCACATGGTTTTATGCAATCATTTGACAAGAATTTAGAAGTGTTCTCTGCTGGCACTGAGGCTAGTGGAAAACTCAACGAAGGCGCTGTAAAAGCTATGGCAGAGGTTGGAATAGATATTTCAACTCATACTTCTGATTCTGTCGAAAAGTATTTAGGTGAGAGTTGGGATTACGTAATCACTGTATGTGGAGGAGCTAATGAAAGTTGCCCTACCTTTGTTGGTAAGGTAGCACATCGCATACACATAGGTTTTGATGATCCATCACATGCGGTAGGTACACAAGAGTTTATAGATAGCGAGTTTCGTCGTGTAAGAGACGAGATAAAAAACAGGTTCTACAGATTTTATTTAGAGGATATTAGGGGTATACACATTCCTAAATGCTCTTGTGGAGGTAAACGCTAGGAGTTATGATACAGAAATTTGCAGACTGGTTAGTCTATGACCAATTTGGAATTACAGCAGGTACCCACCTTGGAGAAGCAGTAAACTTTTTCTTCTATGACACTATCAAAATTTTATTGTTACTATTTTTGATAAGTACTATTATGGGGGTTATTAATGCTTACTTCCCTATCGAGAAATTGCGTAACTACCTCACTACTCACAAAATGTTTGGTTTACAATATCTACTAGCATCTATTTTTGGAGCTATAACACCTTTTTGTTCATGTTCCTCAATTCCGCTATTTATAGGTTTCGTTAAGGGTGGTATTCCGCTAGGTGTTACCTTTGCTTATCTAATCACTTCACCTCTTGTTAATGAGGTTGGTGTAGCCATGTTTTTAGGCTCGTTTGGAGTAAAAGCGACTCTTATATATGCAGGTTCAGGTGTTGTATTAGGTGTTGTTGGAGGGTTTGTACTAGGTAAACTTAAACTAGACAAGTACTTATCTCCTTGGGTGCAACAAATACAGGCTTCGGCATCAGCAGAACAACTAGAATGGGATGAAAATAAAACTTCATTCACAGAACGTCTACCACAAATACTAAAAGATGCTTGGAAAATAGTTAGAGGTGTAATCGTATATGTTATCATAGGAATCGCAATAGGTGCAGTGATGCATGGATACGTGCCTGAAGATTTCTTTACGGAGCAACTTGCAGCTGATAAATGGTATGGCGTACCTTTAGCTGTTGTTCTTGCAGTACCCATGTACGCTAATGCAGCAGGTGTCGTTCCTATTATTCAAGTCTTTGTGGCTAAAGGAGTACCAATAGGCACTGCAATAGCTTTTATGATGGGTGTTGTGGGGCTTTCACTTCCCGAAGCTACTCTACTTAAGAAAGTGATGACTTGGCGATTAATAGCCATATTTTTCGGAATAATCACACTGTTTATTATTATGTTGGGTTACTTATTTAACTTAGTATTATAACGCTAACAAAAATCTCCGCTACAAACAATTCTCTCAGTGATAATTGTTTGTAGCGGAGATTTTTTATCTACTAGGTGTATATACTAAAGAGCATGCATTAGTATAAATGTTAGAGCACCTGAAAGATAACCTACAAGAGCCATAAAAGATATGTTTTTAAAATACCAACCAAACTCTATCTTCTCGATACCCATAATTACGACCCCAGATACACTACCAATAATCAAAACACTACCACCAACACCTGCACAATATGCTAGTAAAGACCAAAACTCCCCATCAACAACAAAAGATGAAAGATAAGCTGCTGATTCACCTGCTGTAGCTAAAGTTGCAGGGTCTACTGTAGGGTACATACCCATAGATGCAGCCACCAAAGGGACGTTATCTACTATAGAAGAAAGCAGACCAATGATAATGTTAGAAACATAAATATTATGCACCTCTGTGTCAAGGAAATGAGCTGCTGCATTTAATATACCTGTAGCTTTAAGAGCATCTACAGCCAATAAAATACCTAAGAAGAAAAGAATAGTAGGTGTATCTAACCTTCTTAGGATACGAGGCACCCTATTTTTATTTTTCTCAGAAATATCATGTAATTTATCATAAGCAATCTCTGTATAAACCCACATAATCCCTAATGCGAACATCATACCCATAAATGGAGGTAGATGCGTTAATCCCTTAAATATAGGGATAGAAATCAAACATACTAGTCCTAATACTGCTATAGAAAGCCTTTCCTTTTTAGGCATTATTTTCATAATATTGTAAGAGTCAGGAGCTTCTTCCTTATCTGACAAAGTTTCGTCAAGTCTACCACTCAACATTCTTGAACATATATATGTAGGAACAACACAAGATACTAAAGATGGTAATATTGTTGAAGATACGATATGACTAGCTGTAATATTGCCTTTCACCCATAACATGATAGTAGTGATATCCCCTATAGGCGACCAAGCACCACCACTATTGGCTGCAAGGATTACCATAGAAGCAAAAATCCATCTTTCATGTTTATCACCTACAATACGTCTGATAAGCATAACCATGACAATAGCAGTAGTCATATTATCAAGCATGGCTGAAAGAAAGAATGTAGTAAGAGAAATAATCCAAAGAAGTTTCACCTTTTTACGAGTTGTAATACGGTGAGTAATAACAGCAAAGCCACCATGAACGTCAATAATCTCAACTATAGTCATAGCGCCAATTAAAAAGAAAAGTGTTGAAGATATTTCCCCTAAAGACTCAATAATTTGATAACCTACAATAAAGTCAACACATTGTTCAGCAAGTGGTGAATTACTTAATGAAGGTCTATACTTTATGTAATGAGCAAAAGATTCCGAGCTATAAGTAGCTGCAAATTCTGGTACTCCCACTGCATAAATCACCCACAAAATCACACCTGTAAGCAGTGCTACACCAGCTTTATTAATACTTATCTGGTGTTCAAAAGCAATAAACGCATATCCAATTACGAATATCGCCAAAATTAATAATAACATAAGTTTAATTTTTTTTCAATTTATTTTTCAATCTATTCTATATCGCACAAATGTATAAATAATATGCTACCGTTGTCCTCCGCGTATAGTTTTTCATACTGCATAGCAAAAAAAGCGCCTTTGTGCCTTAAACACAAAAACGCTTTCTACATAAATTATTAAACTTATTTTCTAAATGCTCTCAAAAATATGTTGCAATCTCTCGCAAAATTTATCTGTAGTGTAATATTTAGATTTTTTGAAATTATTTTCAGAAAACACAGAAAATTTCTCCGTACACTCCAAAATTCCATTAACAATATCTCTAGGATTATCATTTTTTGCTGACACCCCATTAATTTTATCATCAAAAATATCAGAAATACCCCCAATCTCACTATCAGTCACCACTGCACACGCACAATGATAAGCCTCTAAGATAGATAAGGGCTGTCCTTCATTTTTTGAAGGCAGAATAAAAATATCACTCTCACATAACAAACTTCGCTTCTTTTCTCCTCTTACTAAACCATGATATTTAACCCTATGTAGGAATTTCTCTTGAAAACTTGTAAACCTACTATTTATCTCTTCACTAGGTTCTAAAGCACCTGCTACATTCAAGAGATAATTATCTGGTAACTGCTCAAAGGCATCCATCAAATCTAAAATCCCCTTAGCCTTCATCAGATTACTCAGAAACAATAACTTTACTTTGTCTTTTCCGAAATTATCGAGTTTAAATTCTTTCTCACTACCAGAAATATACACTGCATCATCTACTCCATTCTCACAAACTCTAACTTTATCCAAAGGAATAACACCTTCAAACATACTAACTAAAGATTTACCTAATACAATTACGGCACTAGATCTAGAAAAAAAGAAACGTATTATCTTCTGCTCAAACGGACTTAAAGTATCATACATCTCTTTAAAAGTAGAACCATGAGTATGTAAAACATATTTCTCCCCCTTTATCATTGCTGCTAACATGTAGGGTGCGTAACGCATAAATCCCCTAAACGTTATTCCCACACTCATATATACTACATCATATCGCTTAAACCATAAACGAGGAAACTCCTTAGATAGGGAGCTTATAATCTGCCATAAACGTTTAGGCGAATATATCTTAGGCAGTTCATTCCCTGAAAATCCTTTATCAAAGGCTGAGTCTATAACTACTAACTTATTTTTCATGCTAAGCCCTTCTAAAGCCATTTTTCCAGCTAAAGATTGCCCATGAATGGGAGGAGGCAGAGGTGAAATAAATAATATTTGCATAATCTAAAGAATAAATAAGCAGAACTGTTAAGATTTAACGATATTTAATGTTAATTTACGTACAAATGTATAAAAACTTTTGATATAACGCCAATTTTTACTACCTTTACATAGTAATTTTAAACAAAAATGATGAAAAAGCAAATATTCCTAATACTTATATCCCTTATGTGTTGTGCTCAAACATTTGCACAAATTAAATGTGGAGCAGAAAGATACGAACAATACCTACCTCTACTAGAAGGTAAGAAAGTAGCTATACTAGCCAATCACACCTCACTTATTGATATAAACACCCATGTTGTAGATTTTATGCACGAAAAAGGCGTTAATATAGAATATATACTAGCCCCTGAACATGGCTTTAGAGGAAATGCTGATGCTGGTCAAAGTGTTAATAATTCTGTAGATAAGAAAACTGGTATTAAGATTTTTTCTCTCTATGGTTCAACAAAAAAACCTAGCGCCGAGGTAATGAACAATATAGATGTCCTTATTTTTGATTTACAGGATGTAGGAGTAAGGTTTTTTACTTACATTTCTTCTATGCACTACCTAATGGAAGCAGCAGCAGAATACGGCAAGAAATTCATAGTATTTGATAGACCAAACCCAAACGGTTACTATATAGATGGACCTACGCTAGAAATGAAAAATAGCTCTTTTGTTGGTATTTATCCTATCCCTGTAGTACATGGCATGACTCTTGGAGAACTTGCTAAGATGGCTATAGGTGAGGGCTGGTTAAAAAGCTCTAAACCTTTGGATTTAACAGTCATAGAATGCGAAAACTATACTAGAGATATGCTATATGAGCTACCTATAAAACCGTCGCCTAATTTGCCTAATATGAGGTCAGTTTACCTGTACCCTTCAACTTGTTATTTTGAGGCTACAAACGTAAGTCTAGGACGCGGTACAGACTACCCTTTCCAAATATACGGTAGTCCATCCATGAAAGGTTACGACTATAGTTTTACTCCTCGTTCGGTTGAAGGAGCAACAAACCCTCCTCAGAAAGATAAATTATGTCACGGAGTTTCACTTGTTAATCTTCCTCAAGAAGAAATATTAGCAAAAGGCATATCTTTAGAATACATCATTGATGCTTATAACAATCTAAAAATTGGCAGTAAATTTTTTAACTCCTTTTTTGAGAAACTAATAGGTGTCGACTATGTTAGGGCTATGATTATTAGCGGTGCTTCAGCAGACGAAATAAAAGCTATGTGGAAGCAATCCAACGAAGATTTTAGAAAACAACGTTCAGAATATCTTATTTACAAATAAGTGTTTAAAATATGATTATAAAACTAGAAAATGTTGCAATAGCTAGAAATCCCAATTTTGAGATTAGCAGAAACAATCGCGAAATTCTAAAGAATATCAATCTTGAGATTTGTCGTGGTGAATTGGTGTATCTCATTGGTAAGGTGGGTAGTGGCAAATCCACATTCATCAAAGCACTTTATGGTGAAATAGCTATCACCAAAGGTCGTGCACATATTGTAGGCTATAATTTAAGAAATATAAAACGTAAAGATATTCCTTACATGCGTAGAAGTATGGGTATGGTTATTTATGAATACCCTTTACTTCCTGACAGAAATGTCTATGCAAATCTAAAAACCATCTTAGAAGCAACTTCTTCTCTAAGTCCAGAAAGAATGCGGAAAAGAGTACTTGAAGTACTAAATATTGTTGGCATGGCAAACATGGCAAAAAGAATGCCTTATCAACTTTCAAGTGGAGAACAACAACGCGTTACTATAGCTCGTGCTTTTTTAAATTCACCTGAACTTATTATAGCTGATGAACCTACAGCAAACTTAGATCCTACTACTTCTGCTGAAATTATAAAAATATTTAAAGATTTATCAAAAAGAGGCTGTGCTGTACTTCTCTCTACTCATGATGTTTCAATTATCGCAGATAATCCATCACGTACATTAAGATGCGAAGGTGGTGTTATCGAAGAAATTGATATATTTAGCATACTAGACCTTAATCGTCCCGAAGATGATTCATTTGAAACTCATCATATGGAAGAAAATATTTATAATAGCTCTTTCGTTGAAGAAAAAGAAGAAGATTATAATGATGAAGAGGATGAAGAGGATGAAGAGGATGAAGATTATGAAGAAGAGGAAGAGAATTATAAAGAGGAGGAAGAAGAGCATGAAGATATAGTCAGCGAAAGCGAAGATACAGAAGATTACAATTAATAATATTATTATCAACACTTTAACAAATAACAAATCAATCAAAATAATATTTAACAATAAGAAAAAACATACATTAGAATCTACTGATAACTAATACTTCTTTACCAAAAAGCTAAATTAAAGACAATTACAATCTAGCTTTAAAAAAAATAATTTTCTTATTGTTAAAGTCCGTTTTTTTTACTATATTTGCATTCTAAAATTAGTAAAAATAGGAAATTTTACAATTTTATTAACAAATAACAAATAGTGCATATTGCACTTAATAAAAAAATATAATGAGTACTGAAAATTTAAACCAAGAAAACATTAAGGCGACTGAATACTCAGCTAATAGCATTCAGGTTCTTGAAGGATTGGAAGCTGTAAGAAAACGCCCTGCTATGTATATTGGTGACATTGGTATTAAAGGACTTCACCACCTTGTATATGAGGTTGTAGATAACTCTATTGACGAAGCCCTAGCAGGTCACTGTACTGATATTGATGTTTTTATTAATGAAGATAATTCTATAACAGTTAGCGATAATGGACGTGGTATTCCTACTGATTATCACGAAAAAGAGAAAAAATCAGCCTTAGAGGTTGTATTGACAGTTCTTCATGCTGGTGGTAAATTCGACAAAGATTCTTATAAAGTATCTGGTGGTCTTCACGGTGTGGGTGTAAGTTGTGTTAATGCATTATCTGTAGAGCTTACTGCTATTGTTAAACGTAATGGTAAAATCCACAAACAAACTTTTAGCCGTGGTGCTGCAACTTCTGGAGTTGAAATCATAGGTGACACTGAAGAAACTGGTACTACTATCATTTTCAAACCAGATGACACTATTTTTACCACTACAGAATACAATTACGACATCCTTTCTACACGTCTACGTGAGCTAGCTTACCTTAACAAAGGTATAAATCTAAATATTGCAGATTTACGTGAAAAAGACAAAAACGGAGAAGCTAAACATAACAAATACTATTCTCAAGAAGGTCTTAAAGAGTTTGTTCGTTTCCTAGATGCAAATAGAGAGACTTTAATTGAAGAAGTTATTTATATTGAAGCTGAAAAAGATGGCGTTCCTGTAGAGGTTGCTATGCAATATAACACTTCATACACTGAAAATGTACACTCTTACGTAAACAACATCAACACTATCGAAGGTGGTACTCACCTTACAGGCTTTAGACGTGCTTTAACTAGAACTCTAAAGAAATATGCTGACGAAAGCGGTATGTTGTCTAAACTAAAATTTGATATCAATGGTGACGACTTTAGAGAAGGTTTAACAGCTGTTATCTCTGTAAAAGTTGCTGAACCTCAATTTGAAGGTCAAACAAAAACAAAACTAGGTAACAGTGAGGTTTCTAGTGCTGTAGACCAGGCTATTACTTCAGCTCTTAACAACTTCTTAGAGGAGAACCCTAAAGATGCTAAGCAAATTGTATCTAAAGTTATTCTTGCTGCTCAGGCTCGTAATGCTGCTCGTAAAGCTAGAGATTTAGTTCAACGTAAAACTGTTCTTTCAGGTGCTGGTCTTCCAGGTAAACTTGCAGACTGCTCTTCAAGAGACAATACAAAAACTGAAGTATATCTTGTCGAAGGGGACTCTGCGGGTGGTACAGCTAAACAAGGTCGTGACCGTATGTTCCAAGCTATTTTACCTTTACGTGGTAAAATCCTTAATGTTGAGAAAGCAATGGAACACCGTATCTTTGAAAGTGAAGAAATCAAAAATATCTTTACTGCTCTAGGTGTTACTATAGGTACTGAAGAAGATAGTAAAGCTCTTAATCTTTCTAAGCTACGTTACAACAAAATTATTGTTATGACCGATGCCGATGTCGATGGTAGTCACATTGCTACATTGATTATGACTTTCTTCTTTAGATATATGAACGACCTTATCAAAAATGGTCACTTATATATTGCTACTCCTCCTCTTTATCTTGTTAAGAAAGGTAAAAACGAACGTTACTGCTGGAGCGAAGAAGAACGACTAACAGCTATCGAAGAGATGGGCTCTAAAGGAGTTTCTATTCAACGTTACAAAGGTCTTGGTGAAATGAACCCTGAACAATTATGGACTACAACAATGTCTCCTGAGAATCGTATCTTAAGACAAGTCACAATTGAAAGTGGCGCTGAGGCTGATAGAATTTTCTCTATGCTTATGGGTGACGATGTCCCTCCTCGTAGAGAATTTATTGAACAACATGCTAAATATGCTAAAATTGACGCTTAATGGCAGAAAATTTATATATACCAAAAACTAACAATAAAGCAGATATTTATGAGGCAGTAATGCCTCAGATATCTGCTTTTGTTCTTTACGAAAATTCAAGAATAGCTTCACTAGCAAATATATCTGCTATACTAAAAGAAGCATTCAATTTCTTCTGGGTTGGATTCTATACAGTAGAAAACAACCAACTCGTGTTAGGACCTTTTCAAGGTTCTTTGGCTTGCTCACGAATAAACTATGGTAAAGGTGTTTGTGGAACTGCTTGGAAAACTAAGGAGACTCAACTTGTAGATGATGTTGATTTATTCCCTGGCCACATAGCCTGTAGCTCACTTTCAAAATCTGAAATTGTAGTACCTATCTTCAAGAACGATGAAGTTGTTGCCATCTTGGATATAGACTCTGACAAATATGCAGACTTTGATTCTACAGATGCAAAATACCTTAAAGAATTATGCGATTTAATTGGAAGAATAGTATACTAAGTAGTGCAAAACAATTATTTTACCCTACTCAATTAACCTAGAACATTCCGTTTAATTTAAATTTTAACATTATGAAATTTCTACCATTACTACTACTTCTTTTAGTAAGCTGTACTCAAAGTATTGAGAAAGAGAACCAGATTACAGTCTCTATTGAACCTTTAAAATATTTCGTTGACGAAATCAGCGGTGGCGATTTTAAAGTACATGTGTTAGTACCTAATGGAGCTTCGGCAGAAACCTATGAACCTACTCCTTCTGATATAAAAAACACTATAAAATCAAAGGCTTTTATCTCAGTTGGTCTACTTGATACAGAGGTAAATATTATAGAATATCTTAAGAAAAAAGACGATATTATAAACATAGAATTATACCAAAGTTGTGATTTAGTGGAGTCTAGCGATTGTAGTTGCGGTAGTCACCATAATCATAACCACTCACATTCAGTAGCAAATTTAGATCCTCATATTTGGATGTCTGTACAGAACTCTAAAAAAATCGCAGAGAGTACCTACAATACGTTAATTATGTTAAATAGGGATTCTTTAGAAAAATATACATCAAATTTTGAATTACTAATAAAGTCATTAAATACTGTAGATTCTATCTTTTTAACTAAACAATCTAATATTAAAACCGTTTTAGTATATCATCCATTTCTTGGTTACTTAGCAAATGAGTACAATTTTGAACAAGTATCTATAGAAGACGAGGGAAAAGAACCTTCTGCAAAAAAAATTAAAGAATTAATCACAGAAGCTAAACATGAAGGGATAAAAACTGTATTCTACCAATCGCAGTTCCCAACTAGTAGTGTAGAATCAATTGCAAAGGAAATTTCTGCTAAAACAGTAAAGATAAATCCTCTTGAATATAATCACATAGAGAACTTAATAAATATAGCAAATTCTTTAAGTAATGAATAAAGACACTATCCTTAAATTAGAACAAGTTAAGGTTTGCTATGACGATAAGATTGCACTTCAAAATGTAAATTTAGAAGTGCAATCTCGTGATTTTATAGGTGTCATAGGTCCAAATGGTGGCGGTAAAACCACACTGATAAAAGCAATCCTTAAAAAAGTACAATTAAAAGAAGGCAAGATTAACTATTATGGCATAGAGAACAAAATAGGTTATCTTCCTCAGTATAGCAACATAGATAAACAGTTCCCTATCAAGGTAAAAGAAGTGGTATTATCGGGCTTACAATCAAATAAATATATATTCTCAAGGTACAACAAAAGTGATAAAATTAAAACCTTAGAGCTATTAAAAAGATGCTCTATTGACCACTTATCCGAAAAAACTATAGGTACATTATCTGGGGGTGAACTCCAACGAGTATTATTATGCCGTGCTATAATTTCTGACCCTAAGTTACTTATATTAGACGAACCTAATACTTATGTAGACAATAAATTCGAAAAAGAATTGTACAATTTACTTCAAGAATTGAACAATGATATGGCAATTATTATGGTTTCTCATGATTTAGGTACAATAACTTCACATGTGAAGAGTATAGCTTGTGTCAATAAAAACCTACACTACCACGAGTCTAACAAAATCACCCAAGAGCAGCTATTAAACTACGATTGTCCCATACTTTTAGTATCTCATGGCAAAATTCCTCATACTGTACTCGCAAACCACTAGATTACAAATGTAAACACGATAATTTCGTACTATTTCTTACAAATGTAACCGCACTTTCCATTTGTAAATCCTGCTGATTGTTAGTAATTTATAAATATTATTTACATTTGTCACATAATATTATGGGTTAATTTACAAGATTTAAATACTTGTAAATTAACCCATTTTTAAGGGTAATCTTCATAAAACAATTAAGTTTATGTAGATTACCCTATTTTGTTTAGCATAAAGCATTAAAGTTTCTCTTAACGTGGTTCTAATAAGTGCAATCTTATTTCTCCATAAAACTCTCAAAAGTACCATCATTATAAAAAATAATAACTTTAGTGACTTTTACACCCTCTTTTTGAGGGAACATAGAGAATAAAGGGTTTATTTCAGAAGTTTTTCCATCCTTAACTTCACTATCTTCTTCTGTTACGATTTTAGATGCCTGTTTTCCCTCAACAATAACTTTAGCCTCAGTTTCATGGACTTCTATGATTGGTTTTTCTTCTCTAGGCGCTTCCTCTACAGGAGTAGTGTGAATAACTCTAAACATATCACCCTGTCCTAAAAGCAGCCAATCAGGGCTAATATCAGGGAATCTTTCAATAAGTTTTAGTATAAAGTCGTAATTTGGATTGTTTCGACCTGAAAGTAAGTGTGAAATACTTGAAGGCTGAACGTTCATAATCTCAGCGAATTTTAAAGCAGTTAATCCTTTTACAGATAATAGAATAGATAATCTTTCTTTCATAATACTAATAGTTAATTAGTTACAAGAATGTAAATTAATAAATTTATACAAATGTAACAATAAAATTTGATTTACAAAAGTAAAATCAATTTAATTTTCGTAAAAAATTAATTTTCACTAAATTTTGCATGATTTACATTTGTAATACTGTATATTTTGGTTCTATTTTTACAATTGTAATTATACTAATTGTGCTTCTGTAAACTATTACAAACTAGGTAATATATACATAATAAAAACGACTCATATTGCTGTGGTACAGTGACTTACTTGTATAAAGTATAATTTTAGATTATTTTAACTTATCTTTTCCCATTTTAAGATTTTTACAATATTAAAATATACTTTAGATAACTATTCTATGTAATTAAATTACTGCATATTACAAATATTTTTATACTCAACGTTACTACCCTACTTTAGGTTATTTTAGCAGAAATTACAATTGTAATACTGATTTTTCCGTATACATAAGTGAATTTTGGTCAAAAAAGGGGGTAGACGAATTTGAATTTTCAAACTGGTCTACCCCACTAAATAAAAAAATTAAAAATCCCGAATTTTGAGACTTCTACTCTATTTTAACAATATGTATCAAGTACAAAAAATAACCTTCTTAAATGCCCTATTTTTTGATTTTAATTTTTTGCCAAAATTTTCATTTTGACCTTTTAAAAATACAATATTTAATACAATTTAATTTTATTTAATATTGTATTAAATTCCTCTTGTGTAAGTTTTAATTTTGGATTACTAAATAACATATCACTTTCTTTGTTCATAGGAACTAAATGTATATGCGCGTGTGGAATTTCAAATCCTAAAACTGTTACTCCTACTCTTACGCAATCTAAATTATCTTGCATCTTTTTGGCTATAGTTCGTGCAAAATCTAGAAGCTCCTTATACTCCTCTTCTGGTAAATCAAAAAGATTGTCAACCTCACGCTTTGGGACAACTAAAGTATGCCCTTCGGTAAGAGGATTAATATCTAAAAACGCAAAGTTATTTTCATTCTCTGCTACTTTATAACAAGGAATTTCACCTTGAATTATTTTAGTGAAAATTGTTGCCATATCTAAATTTATATTAAAATTATGCTTATTTTAAAATGTGTAATTTTTGGTTACTTAATCAACTTTTATAAATCTGTATAAGATTTCTAACTTATTTTTAAATTTATATATTGGATTTTAAAAACAAAATACAGTATCTTGTAATTGATATTTTAATAGATTACTCTTTAAATTTAGGAGTCATAATTTCAGCGTAAATTACAGCCTTTTTTGCATCAAACTCTTTAGCAAATTGGCTTCTTTCTTGCACCGTCATAGCAGTATACTCCACTGTTTTTAGTGATTGTGATACCACTTTTTCTCTTGAAGACATCATAGATTCTACACTTTCATAATTGCCGAAAAACTTACTCTTAGCAGAATTTATCTCAGAATCCACCTCGCGATTAGAACCCATTTCAGATATGGTTTCCATATCTAAAGGCCTATTACTTTCATGCTCCTCGTTTTGATCAAAGTCTTGATTTGGTACTTCAACCTCCTCTAAACTCTTTTTTATTTTATTATTTCTATTTATAGAAAAAATTACTAATGCAATAACTAAAAATATCCATGAACTTCCCATAATATATTATTTTTAATTTAATGAGTTTTACTAACCAATTTCTATAATTCACTTTAGAGAACTTCTAGAAATTGACTTTAAATAATTACCTATCAAACGACTTTTTTACTAACTTCACTGGACTTAGATTCCTCTAAACATCTTACAAAATCTATTCCTTTAACTAATTTTAAACGCTCAATAATACGATCTAAATGTTCTTTAGAGCTGATATAAATTATCAAAGTACCTTCAAATATTCCATCATGACTATCTATAGACAAGCCTCGAATATTGACACTATATTGTGATGTTAGTACTTGAGAAAGCTCTAATAAAATACCCATCCTGTCAATTCCTCGTATCTCAAGATGCATCAATCGCGACATAACTTTTTCGGAATTCCACTCCACTGGAACTATAGATTTACCATCCCTAGCTGCCCTCTTTATCGCAACGTCACAACTTTTCTTATGTACTGTTATGCAACTTTCATCCTTAAAACCTACTACTTCATCACCAGGCATAGGGTTACAACATTTTGCAACTTCTATCTCTTTTGTCTTCTCCTCTTGTTTTTGTTTCGCACCTAAGAATTTCAAAGTATTACTAAGTTGTAAATTCCAATACTGTATAAGTTTATTCTGTTTTTGCGACTTCTTAATTTGAGCAATTACCTCATCTAGGCTATCTACTTCGATTAATCCTAAACTAAGATTACTATAAAACTCATCCTTAGTAGCGCACTTATAATGCTCTAAGACTTTTTTGAAGACATCACCTTTTGGGTCAACATGCAAAGCTCTTAACTTGGTATCGAAGATTTCTATACCCATATCAATAGAACTTTCCTTGTCTTTTTTAAGGAAAGATTTGATGGCCTGCTTACTTTTAGCAGTACTAACGTGAGCCAACCACTCTAATTTCGGTTTTCCTTTTTGCGATGTTATAATCTCAATTTGGTCTCCACTTTTAAGCTCCGTATACAAAGGAACTATCTTATGATTGACCTTTGCACCTATGGCAGTATTGCCCAATTTTGAATGTAATTCATATGCAAAATCTAAGATTATCGCACCTTTTGGAAGTGTTTTCGTTTCACCAGAAGGAGTAAATACAACTACTTCCGTATTATATAAATTTAATTTAAAGTCATCTAAAAATTCGGATGCATCCTTAGTTGGTGAGTTTAGAGCAGATCTTACATCCTTAATCCACTTATCTAAAACATTAGAATTATCTCCATTTTCTTTACCCTCTGCCTTATACTTCCAGTGTGCAGCAAAACCTCTCTCTGCAATATCATTCATGCGTGTTGAACGTATCTGAATCTCAACCCAATTACCATTCTGCCCCATTACCGTACAGTGTAAAGCCTCATAACCGTTCGCTTTTGGAATGTTAACCCAATCACGAATTCTATCGGGCTTAGGTTTATACATATCTGTAAGAAGAGAGTAAATATGCCAACATTGAGATTTTTCAGGGACAAACTTTGTAGACTTGAAAATTATTCGGATTGCAAAAAGATCATATATTTCATCTATAGTCACACTCTTCTTCTGCATTTTACGCCATATAGAATATATGCTTTTTACCCTTCCTGTAATTTCAAATTCTATATTATTTTGTTTTAACACCTCTATAATAGGAGCATTAAAATTATCTATATATTCATTTCTAGCGTTTTCTGTCTCAGAGATTTTATTTGATATAAGCTTATACTCTTCTGGGAAACTATATTTTAATGACAAATCTTCTAGCTCAGATTTTATAGCATACAAGCCTAACCTATGTGCTAAAGGAGCAAAAAGATAAATTGTTTCACTAACAATTTTCATTTGCTTATGCGACGGCATAGAGCCAAGAGTACGCATATTATGTAATCTATCAGCTAGTTTTATAATAATAACCCTAACATCATCAGAAAGTGTTAGCAACATCTTTTTAAAATTCTCTGCCTGTTCCGAATTTGCTGTTTCAACATTACTGCGAAGTTTCATCTTTGTTAAGCCATCAACCATTTGCGAAATTTTCTCACCAAAAAGTTTTGCAATATCAGCAACGGTGTAACTAGTGTCCTCAACCACATCATGTAAAAGTGCTGAGATTACAGACTTCACACCTAAGCCAACTTCCGAAACTACAATCATAGCCACAGAAATTGGGTGCATAATATAAGGCTCTCCACTCTTACGGCGCACTCCATAATGCGCCTTATTTGCAAACTTAAAGGCTTTAGTTATTCGCTCTAAATCTCCTTCCTGTTTACACGTACTCTCACACACTTTAAGCAATTCCTTAAAGTGAACATCTATTAACTCATCATCTTTTTCTGTAAACATATCATCAATTTTATAGGAATTCTAATAATTGGTTTTATTCAAAAACGTTAAAATTCAATTTTCAGAAGTTTCCTTTAGTAAAAACCACAAAAAGCCATTAAAGCATTCTAACAAAAATAACAAAAATAAATCAAATTTGCAAGAAATTTCACTGTTAATAATTAAACACAAGCGCATGAGAAAATATTCTCTACTCTAAAAAATTAATAAAAAATTTTTGGTTATCAAAATAATTCCTATATTTGCAAATGTGAGTTTACTCTCAAAGTCAAACGTATACAAATTAGGACAACACCCAAAACATAACAATTTTTAATATTTTACTTTTACAAAACTGCAAATTTTATAAACATCCGTTATTATAATGGTCAAGTCCTTTATTATCAATAAATTTATATAATTAAATTTTAAGAAAATGATTAATACAAACTCAAATTTCCGCAAACTAGACGTAAAAGAAGTAGAAATACTTATCAAAAACAACTGTTCAGCAGACAATTGGAATAATGTTAATGTAAAAGAAGGTTTCAACACTAATTGTTATAATGCTGTAATATTTTCTGGAGAAATATATTTAGGGAAAACTGATTCTAAAATTGAATTAGAAGCAGGGATATTAGTACAAACAGGGATTTATAACGCTAGGATTCATAATTGTTCTATCGGTGACAACTCTTATATAAAAAACATTAATCAATACATAGCAAACTACAACATTGGCAATAATGTTACTATATGTAATGTGGATAAAATTATCGTAACAGAAGAATCGACCTTTGGTAACGGAACTCCCATATCTGTATTAAATGAAACAGGTGGTCGTGATGTATTAATGTACGATGAATTGTCTTCACACATTGCATACATACTTGCAATGTACCGTAACGATAAAGAGCTAATTGAAAAGATAGAAAAAATGATAATTAGTCATAGTAACACTATTAAATCTACCCAAGGAAAAATAGGCGACAACGTACATATTGACAATACCCGTCTTATCGAAAACGTAAAAATTGGCAATGGGGCTTTTATCGAAGGTGCTTCAAATTTAGAAAATGGCTCTATAAATAGTACAGACTCAGCAAAGGTATACATAGGAGATTATGTTATTGCTAAAGATTTCATAATAAATAGTGCTACTAAAATCACAGAAGGTGCAATGATAGATAAAACATTTATTGGTCAAGGTTGTAGCATGGGGAAACAATACTCTACAGAAAACTGCCTATTTTTTGCAAACTGTATGGGTATGCATGGTGAAGCATGCGCTATCTTTGCAGGCCCCTACACTGTCACTCACCATAAATCTACTTTATTAATTGCGGGAATGTTCTCATTCATGAATGCTGGTAGTGGCTCAAACCAAAGTAACCACATGTATAAATTATGACCTATTCACCAAGGCATAGTTGACAGAGGTTCCAAAACTGCTAGTGACTCCTATATACTTTGGCCTTCAAAAGTTGGAGCCTTCTCCCTTATTATGGGACGTCATTATAATAATTGCGACACCACAATTTTCCCTTTCTCTTACCTTATTGAAAATCACAGTAAGACCTACCTAGTACCAGGAGTAAACTTAAAAAGTGTCGGAACGATTCGTGACGCTAAAAAATGGCCAACTCGTGATAAACGAAAAAACGACAAGATAGATCAAATAAATTTTAATCTACTTTCACCATACACAGTAAGCAAGATGTTTACTGGTTACAAGAAATTGAAAAATATATTAGAAAGTGAAGACCACAATACTAAAGAGTTTTATTATGACAATTGCATCATTGAACGTAAAGCCTTAATTAAAGGTCTAAAATTTTACGAGATGGCTATTTATAAATTTATAGGCAACTCCGTAATTCATAGGCTTTCTAAAATCGACTATAAATCATTAGACGACATAACAAAAGTATTACAACCTAGCAGCAACATAGGGAGCGGTATCTGGGTAGATATTTCTGGACTTATAGCTCCAAAATCAGAAATTGACAGAATGATAAATGACCTCAAAACTGAAAAAATTATTACCTTAGAACAGGTTCATCAAGAATTTGTAACCATGCATAATAGTAAGCATCCCAAATTAGCCGTATTTTTTGAACAAATGTGAATGCTTACCTTTGTACAAAAAAAGTTATGTTTAATTTGAATGAAAATAATAGATTTGTGTTGTGCGAAA
>JAWXTP010000016.1:0-38377 GCA_044433415.1 Rikenellaceae bacterium | reverse complement strand
AGCCAAAATCATCCAATTTGAAGGGGTAGAATTTTAAGAACACAAAAGAAAGAACTAAAAAAACATGAGCTCATATCGAAAATATGGGCTCATGTTTTTTTGCTTTTGTGGCTCGGAATATTAAATTTAGAATAAAACGTGACTTTTTCAGTGCTCTCTCTTTGACCCCTATGACCCTCCAACAATTTTTCAAGTAATATTTAGTCGCTTTGCGCCCTATCACCTACTACCTACTACCTAACACCAAAATTTCTCATAATTTTAAAAAAAATCCCCTTTCTTTGAAATAATTTTCATTTTATATCGTTATAAAAATTGGTGTATATTGATGTTTTTATACAGGAAAATGTTTTTTTATTTGATTTTTTCATAAAAATATACTATTTTGCATTGCTTTTGTACATTATGTGCAAAAATTAATTTATCGTAAATAATGAATGAAGTGAGAGTTCGCTTAGAACTGTCCTAAATTTTAAATAAAATTTTTCTAAATTATGAGTCAAGTAGATATTAGAGAACTTAATGAGCGTATCGGTGAGCAAAGTGCTTTCGTTGATATGGTAAGCGTTGAAATGGGTAAAGTAATTGTAGGACAACGTAATCTTGTTGATTCTTTACTAATCGGTTTATTGTCTAATGGTCATATCCTGCTAGAAGGTGTGCCAGGTTTGGCAAAAACATTAGCTATCACAACACTAGCACAGGTTGTAGATGCTAATTTTTCACGTATACAGTTTACACCAGACTTGTTACCAGCTGACTTAATTGGTACGTTGATTTATAGTCAAAAAAGTGAAACTTTCTCAGTGAAGAAAGGTCCTATCTTTGCAAACTTCGTACTTGCGGATGAGATTAACCGTTCGCCTGCTAAAGTACAAAGTGCCCTACTAGAGGCTATGCAGGAACACCAAGTTACTATTGGTGACACTACTTACAAACTTCCTCAGCCTTTCTTAGTACTAGCTACACAAAACCCGCTAGAACAAGAAGGTACTTATCCTCTTCCTGAAGCACAGGTTGACCGTTTTATGATTAAAGCTAAAATTGAATATCCTAAGAAAGAAGATGAAAAGTTAATCGTAAGAATGAATATGTTGGGTGCTGACTTCCCTAAGCCTTCAAAAATTATTACTCCTGAGGATATCATAAACGCACGTAATGTTGTGCGTGAAGTGTATATGGACGAAAAAATTGAACGCTATATCGTAGATATTATTTTCGCTACTCGTAATCCTGAGGAATATAAACTTGATAACCTGAAGAGCCTTATTAGCTATGGTGGTTCACCTCGTGCTAGTATATCTTTAGCTAAAGCTGCTAAAACTTATGCTTTCATTAAACGTCGTGGATATGTTATCCCTGAGGATGTGCGCGCTGTAGCTTATGATGTGTTGCGTCACCGTATTGGTCTTACTTATGAAGCTGAGGCTGAGAATATTGTTTCTGAGGATATTATCACTGAAATTATAAACAGCGTAGAAGTTCCTTAATCGTACCATATTGTAGGAAGCTAAGGGCTGGATGATGTTAGAATGTTATCGTCTAATGCGTTGCAGTTCAGGTGCTTGCCTATTTGGTTTTTTAGAGTGTAATTTGCGTAATAATAATAATTTATGATAGAGACTGAAGTTTTAAAGAAAGTTCGCAAGATAGAGATAAAAACACGTAATATTTCTAATGAAATCTTTGCTGGTAAATATCATAGTGCCTTTAAGGGTCGTGGTATGTCGTTCAGTGAGGTTCGTGAATACCGTATTGGTGATGATGTGCGTGATATTGATTGGAATGTGACTGCTCGTAGCGACTCACCTCATATTAAAACTTACGAAGAAGAACGTGAGTTGACTATGATGTTGTTGATAGATGTGAGTGGTTCACGCTATTTTGGAACTAAAGATAAGTTTAAGCAGTCTTTAATCACTGAGATAGCTGCTGTTTTGTCGTTTTCTGCTGCTCAGAATAACGACAAGATAGGTTGTATACTTTTTAGTGATACTGTAGAGAAATATATCCCCCCTAAAAAAGGACGTAACCATATTCTTCGCATAATCCGTGAACTCTTAGAGTTTAAACCTCAAAGTAATACAACAAATATAGGTGAGGCAGTGCGCTTTCTAACTTCTGCAATAAAGAAACGCTCTACAGCCTTTATCTTAAGTGACTTTATGGATTGTGATGTGGAAAGTGGTGTCGCAAATTTTGAATTACCATTAAGAATTGCTGCTAGTAAGCATGAAATAGTTGGTATTAAAATTTTTGATAAGCGCGAACAAACAATGCCCGATGTTGGTATTGTTGAACTTGAAGATGGCGAGACAGGTCAAAAAGTGTGGGTTGATACTTCTTCTAAAGCTGTGAGAGAACACTATGAGAATTATAATAAGAAATTAAATTTTATTATTGAAAATACGCTGGTGAAATACAGAATTGACTCTGTAGATTGCTCTACAGAAGATGATTATGTAAAGGCGTTAATGATGTTGTTTAAAAAACGATAATAAATTTGGATATGTTGAAAAAGATAGTTGTTTTAGCTATTTCGGCTGTTGTTTTCTGTCTGAGCGGTGTTCTGCATGCTCAAACTGAAACCCCAACCGTAAAGGCTTCATTTTCAAGAGATACAATCCTAATAGGAGATCAGTTTACCCTTGATGTTGTAGTAGAAAAAGATATGACTCAAGTGGTAGATTTCCCTATGTTTGAAAAAGGGCTTGTAGGAGACTCTATAGAGGTGTTAAATATAATGCCTATAGATACAATTACAGGTGCTAATAGACGACAAACATTAAAAGTAAGCTATCTTATGACTTGCTTTGATGCAGGAATCTATAACTTAGGAAACTTCCCTGTGTTGTATGCTGATAAAAATATTGTAGACACCCTTCTTTCAGAAGAGGTGTTAGAGTTGTTTGTAATGACGTTTCAGATAGATACTACTCAACAATCTATAGCAGATATTACACCTCAGCTTAAAGCACCTTTTAATTTTGCTGAGTTTAAAGAATATGTGTTTAATAGATATGTGGCTATTGCATTGCTTATTCTTATAATCATTCTTGCAATTGCTTATTACTTCTATAAACGAAGAAAAGGTTCTATTTTCTCTGCTAAACCTCAAGAACCACCTCATATTACAGCAATTAAGGAACTTGAGAAACTCCATGATAAGAAGTTGTGGCAGAACGAAAAACATAAGTTATATTACTCTTGTCTTACTGATATTTTACGTCAGTATATTGATGGAAGATATGATGTAAATGCTATGGAAATGACTTCTGATGAAATATTAGCAGACCTTAAATCTTTAGTTGAACAAAAACATGAGTATGATAAACTTAGTGATTTATTGAAAATGGCTGACTTAGTTAAATTTGCTAAGTTCATACCTGAAACAGATGAAAATGAGGTTTATTACAATGTAGCATATTATTTTGTTGAGAACACAAAACTTCTTCCACAAGAAGTTAGTGATGATAAAGAAGAAGAAGAGGAGGTGACAAAATGATAAAACATATTTTAACTCTATTTGTTATGACTTTTATGGTTGTAATAAATGCCCATGCACAACTTGAACGTAGTGATATTCGTAAAGGTAATAGATTGTATGAAAAAGAAAAGTACGAAGAGGCAGAAGTTGAATACTTAAGAGCTTTAGGTAAAGAACCTACATCTTATGAAGCAAATTACAACCTCGGAGGTGCTATCTTTAAGCAAGGTCGTTTTGAAGATGCTCAGAAAATTTTCATGAAAAGTGCTGACGACTCTACACGTGTTGAAAATAAGGATAAAGCCCTTTATAATTTAGGAACTTCCTATCTTGCTGAACGTAAGTTGGATGAGGCTATAGATGCTTTTAAAAAATCATTGAGGATAAACCCTAATGATACTTTAGCAAAATATAACCTAGCTTATGCTCAATTGTTAAAGGATGATCAACAAAACGATGATAATCAAGATAATCAGGATAACCAAGATAATCAGGACAATCAGGATAACCAAGATAACCAGGACAATCAAGACAACCAAGATAATCAGGATAACCAAGATAATCAAGATGAACAGGATGATAAAGGTGATCAACAAGATGACAATAGTGACCAACAGCAAGATCAGTCTAAGCCAGAGCCACGTGACGGGCAAATGAGCCAGCAAGAAGCTGAAAAAATGCTTGAAGTTATGCAGGGCGAAGAGGATAAGACTAAAGACAAGATGGATGAGAAAAAAGGTGTTGTCGTAGGTAGTTCAGGTAAAAATTGGTAGATGTATTTAGGGAACTTCTAAAATCGAGTAAAACCAATTATAGAATTCCCCTTTATCTATTTGCGGAAAGTAATAACAAGAGGAGACTTTAGAGCTTAGAGTTAACTTCTAAAGTTCTCCAAAAAATATAGAATTTATGGATATTGTGAGATTTGAGAATCCGAATATGTTGTTTTTATTGTTGGCTTTGCTGCCAATAATAGCATACTACCTTTTTAAATTAAAGGGAGGGCATGCAACACTAAGAATATCTTCTGTAAATGGTTTTTTAGGAGTTAAGAAATCTATAAAATACTATTTCAGACATGTGCCTTTTATTTTACGTATTGCGGCCTTAGCTCTAATAGTTGTTGCTATGGCGCGACCTCAAAGTTCGCAAGATAATCAAACAATAACTACTGAGGGTGTCGATATAGTTATAGCGCTGGATATTTCAAGTAGTATGTTAGCTCAGGATTTTACCCCTGACCGTATTTCAGCGGCTAAAGAGATGGCAACAAAGTTTATTCTTGATAGACGTAGTGACCGTTTAGGTCTTGTGTTATTTGCAGGTGAGAGTTTTACTCAGTCTCCACTAACTACAGACCATGTTTCGCTGATAAATTTGCTTAACAAGGCTGAAAGTGGTATGGTAACTGATGGTACTGCTATAGGTAATGGACTTGCAACGGCTATAAATCGCCTAAAAGATAGCGATGCTAAAAGTAAGGTTGTAATTCTTCTTACTGACGGTGTCAACAATAGTGGACAGGTAGCACCTTTAACAGCAGCTGAGATTGCTAGAACTATGGGTGTGAAAGTTTATACTATTGGTGTCGGAAGAAATGGTGAAGCTCCAATGCCTATGATAAATCAATGGGGCGAGAGAGTTATGGTTAACCAGAAAGTGCAGATTGATGAAGATATGCTTAAGCAGATTTCAGCAGATACTGAAGGTGAATACTATAGAGCAACAAGTAATAAGAGCTTAAGTGATATTTATGATCAAATTAACTCTCTTGAAAAAACGAAAATTGACGTTGAGAACTTTATATTATACAATGAGGTATATTTAGTATTTGCCTTTGTTGCGTTAATTTTGTTAATTGCAGAATTTCTTATTAAACACTTATATTTACGTCAAATTCCGTAAATTTAAGGGGGCCACTTAAGGGGAGTTCCCTTAAGAGCTTAATGAATTTTGAATTTATTCACTTTTGAGATTTCTAGTATTAGATTTTTCATAATTTATTTATAAAATGTTTAGATTTGCTGATCCTCAATATTTATACCTTTTGTTTATTGTACCAGTGCTTATAGCGTTTTTTATCTATATGGTACATAGGCATAATGTAAGGCTTGCCCGTTTTGGTGACTTAGAGCTTATAAAACCTCTTATGAAAGAGGCTTCTTTAGCACGTGTTAAATCGAAATTTATTTTCCTTATCACGGCTATAGTTTTTGTTATTATTGCTATTGCAAGACCCCAGTTAGGTGCTAAGCTTAAAGAGGTTAAAAGTAATGGTGTTGAGATAATGCTTGCTGTTGACGTTTCTAATAGTATGTTGGCTGAAGACTTTAAACCTTCACGTCTGGAACGTACAAAGTTTGCTATAAATAGACTTTTAGATAAATTTGCAACAGATAGAGTAGGTTTAATTGTGTTTGCAGGTGATGCTTATGTTCAATTACCTATTACTTCGGATGTTATGTCTGCTAAGAATTTTGTTAATGGTGTTAAACCTAATATGGTTTCTATGCAGGGTACTTCCATCTCTAAAGCCTTAGAGTTAGCAGGTCGCTCATTTTCCTCACAAAGTGATAAAAGTCGTGCAGTGATTTTGATTTCTGATGGTGAAAATCATGAAGATAATCCTTTGCCTGTTGCTAAGAGTTTGGCAGAAAAAGGTGTTACTGTCCACACTATAGGTATAGGAACTCCAGAAGGTTCTATAATCTCTATAGATGGTGAAGTTATGAAGGATGAAAATGGTGAGCTTGTAGTAACAAAACTTGATGAAGCTATGCTTAAAGAATTGGCTGTTACAACAAACGGTTCTTATATACGTGCGAACAATCAATCTATGGGTTTAGAGGAGATAGTCAAGCAAATTCATGCTATGGAAAGTAAGGAGTTTAATACTATGACTTTCGAGGAGTATAATGAGCAGTTTCAATATGTGCTTTTAGCAGGGTTTATATTATTGCTTATAGAGTTTATTATTTTAGAACGTAAAAATAGAATTATTGAACGTATGACCCTATTTAATAAAGAGGGTGATAGTAAATAATTCAATAAATATATCTATTTTTGTACCGATAATATTGAAGGGGATTTTTAAACTAGTTTCTATGACTCCCCTGAAGTTTAATAGGAGGTTTCTCGTTATTAGTTTGTAGAAACTCCATAAAGTTATGTAACATTATGTTTAAAAAGTTAGCACTTTTTTTCATTTTATTAGGATTGTCTATTAAGCTACATGCTCAGGATGTAGAGTTCTTAGTTGATGGTCCAAGGGTAACGGTAGTTGATCGTTATTTTAAAATTGAATTTAAATTAAATGCTGAGCCTGACAGTTTCGAGGGGCCAGATTTTGGAGATATGGAAGTTGTTGCTGGTCCTATCGGGTCGCAAATGTCTTCATATTCGTATGTTAATGGGAAAAGTACGTCTAGTAAGAGTTTTATTTATACCTATGGTATTGTAGCTCATAAAGAAGGTACTTTTACTATACCTGCTGCTACAGCTTATGTTGATGGTAAGGTTTATCATACTAATGCCTTCCCTATAGAAGTTGTAAAGGAAAGGACTAGTGGAAATAGCGGAGGTGCATCAAGTGGTAGTGCACAAAGTGGCGGAGGTCAATCTAGTGGAAGTAGTTCAGGAAGTTCTTCAAGTCGTTCAAACTCTATAGCTCAAGACGATATAATACTTAGAATGTCTGTAGATAAGTCTACAGTATACAAGGGTGAGCCTATAGTAGCAACTATAAAAATTTATGATCGTACAGAATCTATAGTTGGTGCTAAAGATGTGAAAGCTCCTGAGTTTAACGGTTTCTGGAAACAGGAGATAGAGTTTAACCAAAATGAGGTGAAGCAAGAAACTTTTAATGGTAAGGTTTATCGTACTCAGACTATAGGTAAGTATTTACTATTCCCTCAGAAAGCAGGTGAACTGATTATAGAACCTATGAGTATAACTTTTGTAGCTCGTATTGCGGTAGAGTCTCCGCGTGCTAGTCGTCGTAGTGTGTTTGATGATTTCTTTGGTGCTGGAATGGCAACTCAGGATATAGAATGCAAAAGAGCTTCACAGAATTTTGCTATAAAAGTTAAAGAGCTGCCTGCTGGAGCACCTGCTGGATTTGATGGTGCTGTTGGTGAGTTTGCTATAAGCTGTGATATTAAGCCTACAGAAATGGCTGCAAACTCTGGTGGTGATGTTGTAGTTAGGTTGACAGGTACTGGTAATATGCCTCTTATTAATGCTCCTAAGATTTCATTACCTTCAATGTTTGAGACTTACCCTGCAAAGACTAGTGAAAAATTAGATGTTACGTCTTATGGTGTGAAAGGTTACAAACAATTTGAATATCCTTTCATAGCACGTGCAGAAGGTGAACATGAGGTGCAACCTTTGACTTTTGCTTATTTTGATCCTAAGGCAGAAAAATATAAAATCGCATCTACTAAGCCTTATACGCTTACTGTTACAAGAGATGTTTCGGGGTCTTCAGCAAATGTGAACTCAGCTATGATTTCGGGTATCACAAAAGAAGAATTGAGAATCCTAGATAATGATATACGTTATATACGTTCTGCGGCTCAGAAATTTAAAAGTAGCAAGAACTTCCTAGTGGGTTCTTTTGAATATGTGCTTGCATTAATAGTGATGTTTGTGGCGTTTGTAGGTTCTATGGTTTACTTAAGAAAACGTATTCAGCAAATGCGTGACGAGGTAAGAGTTAAAAATAAAAGAGCTAATAAAGTTGCTTCAAAACGTCTTAAAGCTGCTTATTCTTATATGAAATCTTCTAAGCAGGGTGAGTTCTATCAAGAAATGCTTGCTGGTATATTGGGTTATGTTAGTGATAAGTTGAATATTCCTGTTGCGGAGCTTTCAAAAGATAATATCTCTATGCAGCTTACTATGAAAGGTATAGATAATGATACTATTGACGGATTGTTAAGAGTAATTGCGGATTGTGAGATGGCGCAATATTCACCTATGGAGTCTTCTCAGATGAGTGTTATTTATACTAATGCCGTTGAGTTAATAGGACGTGTGGAAAATAAAATATAGATTGTTGAAACTTTACTTATGAAAAGGTCATAAGAAAATTTTATAAAATTATGAAAAAAATATTGTCAATTTGTGTGTTTTTCCTATTGTTAGGTGTGACGAAAGTCAGTGCCCAACAGGATAGTGATAATTTATGGGTAGAGGCTAACAAATTTTATGAAGATGGGAACTATGCAAACGCTATAGAGAGCTATAACAAAATAGTTGAGACAGGTTATATTAGTGAAGAACTTTACTATAACCTTGCGAATGCCTATTTTAAAAGTGACTCTCTTTCTAAAGCTATAGCTAACTATCGTAGAGCCTTGAATTTAGACCCTACTGATGAAGATATTATATATAACCTTGAAGTTGCGCGAGCTAAAACTGTTAATAAAATAGATGAAGTACCAACTTTCTTTTTGCATAAGTGGTTAAACCATTTCTCAGCAGTTTTTCCTTCTAATGCATGGGCTTCAATAAGTTTGGTGAGTTTTGCTATTATGTTGATTTTCTTGGCAGCCTACTTATTGAGTAATACAGCTGTAAAACGTAAAGCTATGTTTACTGTTAGTGTTTTTGGGTTGGTATTTTTTATTGTTTCGCTTGCTAATGCTGTGACTTCAAAAAATAATATCGTGGACTCAAAAGAGGCTGTGGTTACTAGCTCAGCAATTTCTGTGAAAAGTTCTCCTAATAATAATGGTAAGGATTTGTTTATTCTTAACGAGGGAGTAGAAGTTGAGACTTTAGACGAGATGAACGGATACACAGAAATTAAACTGGTTAATGGTAACAAAGGTTGGATTAAATCATCTGCAATAGAATTAATATAGGGAATTTTAGAAGTTCCTAATAGGGGAGTTGTACAACTCCCCTATAATTATTTAAAAAATATGTCAAAATTACTAGATAGAGCTGTAGGGGAGTTTGCTAAATTTCCAGGGATAGGCGAACGAACAGCTATGAGATTGGTGCTTCATCTTCTTTCTCAGCCAGAAATGGTATCTTCTATGTTTGCTGCATCGTTAACAGATTTTAGAAAAAATATAAAGTTCTGTACCCTATGCAATAATCTATCCGATGAAGATATCTGCCCTATCTGTAGTGATAAAACACGTGACAGAAGTGTGCTTTGTGTCGTTGAGCATGTAAAAGATGTTATGAGCATAGAGCAAACAGGTAAATTTAAAGGAGTTTATCATGTATTGGGAGGATTGATATCCCCTATGAATGGTGTTGGTCCTTCAAGTCTTAAAATAGATTTGCTAACAACTAATGTAGCTGAGAGGGGTGTGAAAGAAGTTATCCTAGCTCTTAGCACATCTATAGAGGGTGAAACTACATCTTTCTTTATAGCTAAAAAATTAGAAGGTATGGAAGTGCAGATCTCTACCATTGCAAGAGGTATAGGTTTTGGTGATGACTTAGATTATGCCGACGACCTTACTTTATCTCATGCTTTTAATAATCGAGTGAAATTTAAATAGTCACTAAGGGAACTTCTTATACCTTTGCAAAATTAGTAATATTTAAGCAAATATGCAAGAATGTAGAGTAAGAACGGGGAGACTTCATGATAAGTCAAAAAGAAATCGTATCTTTAACATTTAATGATCGAGATTGTGGAATTGGAGTTCAAGGTAAGTTTTTAGACTATATCGTTTTTTAGAAATATTCTGCTCTCTTCTTGTAATATTCTTAAAGATTGAACAGTATTTAAGGCTAACTTATGTTAAGCTTGAGTAAAATTATAAGAGAAGTCGATAATAGAATATTGGATCATAACATTAAAAATTATTTTATTATGAGACAAGTAGTAAGACAGACAGTAGGCATTGACGTATCAAAAAAGAAGTTTGATGTAACGATTTGTATGGTAAGTGCTTCTGGCAAGGAGTCATTTGTAACAACTGATCCTTTTGATAACAGTAAGAGTGGCTTTAATAGGTTAATTAAATGGGTTAGAAAGACTTGTGACAAAAATTATGAAACTACTTTTGTAATGGAGGCGACAGGAGTTTATCATGAGAATCTAGCGTATTTTCTACATGAATTAAATCAGCGAGTAGTCATTGCGCTACCTAACAAGGTTAAAAACTACGCCAAGTGCCTGAATATAAAGAGTAAAACTGACAAGATTGATTCGAAAGTTATTGCTAAACTTGGAAGTCAGCAGCAATTAATGTTATGGCAACCACCGAAGTCTATATATCGTAAGATGAGAGCTTTAACAAGAATGTATCAAGATCTAAAAAAGCAACGTCTTGTTTTTGCAAATCATATCGAGTCTTTTGATTTCTCATTTAATGAGGATATAGAGAAGATAGGTAAAGTGTACAAGCAGATGGTTGATTCTATTGATGAACAAATCAAAAATTGCGAGAATGCACTAATTAAGTTAGTGAATAGCGATGAGGAGATCAGAGATAGAGTTGTTAATATACAGACAATTAAAGGCATAGGATTTATTACTACTGTCATTATTGTAGCTGAAACATTTGGATTTGACAACATAAATAGCTGTAAACAGTTAGCTAGTTACGCTGGATTAGATGTTGTCCAACGACAATCAGGGAGCAGTGTGAATGGTCGTTCTAAAATCTCAAAAAAAGGGAATAGTAGAATTCGTGGAGCATTATATATTCCTGCGGTGAGTGCGTGTACACATAATACAAAGATGAAAGAGTATTATCAGAGAGTAAATAAAGGCAAAACATCGAAACAACCAGGTGTTGTTGCTATTGAACGGAAATTATTAATTTTAATGTATACATTATGGAAAAAGAATGAATCTGCGATAGCATAAAATAGACTTTGGGTAACGAGGAGTCGAAATCTTCCTTCGTCACAGGCGGAACGCCTGTAATACAAAGATAGGAGACCCGAAGGTCCCCTACACAAGATAGACTTCGGCACAACGAATCGTACGAAATCTTCCTTCGTCACCACAAAGATAGTAGATAAATTTAAAATAGACAAAAAAGATCTAATTTTATTTGGATTTTAAGACAGTATCTAGAAACTGGATTTTAACGCTTTCGAACAAACCTAGTTTCCAGAACTCCCCCCCCTTAAATTAATTTTATTTTCTCACCTAAAATATTAACTATGAACAAATTCGTATTTTTAATAGCAGTAACAGTTATTTGCGCTTGCAAAGGACAATCAAAAAATCCTAATTCAATTGATATTGATTTAAACTCAGTGAAAGAACCACAAACAGAGATTGTAGAGATAATAAAACTTGAAACAAGAAATGATGCTCTATTAGGGGATTTTGTCACAATAAAAGAGAATGACAATTATATCATATCATCTGATATGAAGAAGTTTGTAATTTTTGATAAAAAAGGTTCTATTCATAATGTTTTTTCTCCAATAGGAAAGGCTACCAATGAGGTTATGTTTATTATGACCTACTTTGTTACAAATGATTATATCGAAGTACTAGATGTTTATAGAAAAAGGTGTGTTCGATATGGTTTTGACGGTTCTTTTTTAGGTGCGCTAGAACTGCCTGAAAAAATTGCCGAATATGTTAGGTTTAATAACCTGACAATAGCAGATATGGCTGGACAAAGTGAGGAGCATCGACTTTCTATATTTGATAGTAATAACAATAAAGTGAATAGTGGCATTTCTTATAAAGCAAAAGGCATTAATTATGGAAGTAATAAGTTTTGTGTAAGTTCAAATTGTGTATATTACCTACCTCCATTCTATAATACTATTTATAAGATTGGAAGTGAAGGTGACCTATCTGAATCTTTGAGTATTAACTTTGGTCGCCACTGGGCTACAGATGATGAACTCGAAGCAAATGCAAACCATTCAAATATTTTGGGTCTGTGGGAATATCTGAAAAGTAATGATAAAATTGGATTTCTAAGTTTTATCAAAAATGACGAATATTTATTTTTGAAATTTGATAAAGGTGAGGATAAATATGGTTGCATAATTAATAATCAGACTGCTACACAGTATGTGTCAAAGGAAGAAACTAATATTATTTACAATATAAGTTCTATAAATAATGATGTATTTACATCTGTTGTAGATGCTTATAACTATAATAAGCTATATCCTTCAGACGACAAAACATCCATTGAAGATAACCCAATAATATTACGTTTTAAAATAAACGAATAAATATAATGAAAATGAGAAAGGGTTTTGTTTTTATACTATTTATAGGCATTATAATGTTGTTCATTAATAATGGTAATGCTCAAAATACAGAAAACTCTCAACAAACAAAAAAGCCAATTTATAGCTTAGTTGAGAATTGTGATAGCATCAAAACGCTACTTGCTATTAATGATGTATATGTGTATGGAGAACCTACAATTGAAAACCTTAATAAGCTTAATGCTCAGGAGTCTGATATTGAATATATTGAAGTGCATCAAGATAAAAATTATATTGCGAAGCAGATAGCTAAGAATAATTATGAGGATGACTACTTAGATCAAGTTATAATATTTTACGATATCAAATTAAAAAATATTGACTCTGCAAATATTGAAAACAGGGTAAAACAATTAGATAAAAACAAAACTTATTAATTTAGTGCTTTAAATTAGTAAATTATAAGCAAAATTCTCCTTCAGTTGGTCTTCGAGACAACTGTGCGCACAATTTTTACAAAATTGTGGTCAATTACCGGAAACTTGAGATTTCCGGTAATTGCCAAAATAATTATAAAATATTGTAACTTTAATTATCTAGTCGCTTGTCGCGACCCAGTCAGACCCTATATGACTCAGTTTGACCCAGTAACATATCAATCATACGAACTAATTTAAATCGTCTAATTCTTGATTTTTATCTGTTCGTATTCTCGTTTTAGAGTTTCTATTGTTTCCTTAACACTAGAGATTTTATCTGAAAGGTAAGCATTAGCTCCTGCAAAGGCATATCCTTTTTTTAGGTTTCCTTTAGCAGCAAAGAATAAGGCTTTAACTATGCAATATGCGCTCTTAGTGTAGTCACAGCTTTTTATACAGTTAAAAGAACAACGCTTAGGTTTTGTTGTGCCTTCTTTGACGTGCTGTATGAATTCTCCGTTGATAGCGCGACCTGGAAGACCTACAGGACTTTGAATGATTTCTATATCACTCTTAGTGCTTCTTAGGTAGGTTTGTTTGAAATCTTCTGAAGCATCACATTCTGTAGTCGTGACAAATTTTGTCCCTAACTGTACAGCAGTAGCTCCTAGCTCTATCATTTTGTAAATATCTTCACCTGTCATAATACCCCCTGCGGCGATAACTGGGATAGTGCGGTTATGTTTTTCTTCGTAAATTTTTATTTGGTCTACAACCTCTGGAACGATTTTTTCTAAAGAGAAATTTTCGTCTTCAATTTGGTTTACTTTATAACCTAGGTGACCACCAGCTTTAGGTCCTTCAACAACTATAGCATCTGGAACATAGCCAAAATTGTTTATCCACTTATCACAGATAAGTTTTGCAGCACGTGCTGACGAAACTATAGGTACTAGCTTTGTAACGCTATCTTTTGTAAGATAAGATGGTAAATCTAAAGGTAGACCTGCACCAGAGAAGATGATATCTACTTTTTCAGAAATACATGTTTTGACCATGTCTGAGAAGTTTTGTAATACTACCATGATATTCACACCTATAACACCACTAGTTTTTGAACGTGCTTTATGTATCTCTTCTTTTAAACCTTCCACACATGATGAAAAGTAGTCCTTGGCTAACTTAGGATAATAAAGTCCTATACCTGCACAAGATATAACGCCTACACCGCCTTCAGAAGCTACTGCTGAGGCTAGGCCTGATAATGACACACCTACACCCATACCGCCTTGGATGATAGGTAGTGAGATTTTTAAATCTCCAATTTGAAATGCTTTCATTTTCATTGTATAATATATATTCAGGTTTACTAAGTTGTAAACCAGTTAATCTTTGATTAACCCCTCTAAAATGAAGGGTGTGCGTTGAAAATACTTCTCCAACGTACATCAAAGATACGTTTCTTTCATTATACGAGAAGTGTCTCATCTCTTTTTTATACGTCCCTCAGAAAGTAAGTTGATGTAAGAATTTAAGGTAAGATTCACCAGACTAGGTGTTTGTGGAATATAAATATACGATACCCAAATATAAACATTATATACCCAAATTTGGATGTTTTTGTTTAGGATTTGGGTGTTAGGTTTGCAGCTTTTGAAGTTGTCCTAAAGTTTATCCTAATAAAAATTTTGCCATATACCCAACTACTATAGCATAGGTAAAGCTCGCAAATGTCCCTATTAGTATATATTCGGTTACTTTTATCTCGTTTGCATGTTTAAGCTCTCCAAAACGGAAAATGGATTTTGCAGCTATAAGAAATCCTATCATCTCTGCTTGTGAAGTTAAGATTGATGTTATAATTAATATTCTTTCGAAGTAGCCTATCCATTTGCCAGCATTTGGAAGACCTTTCATATTGCTTTCTATGTTCCATCTATTGAAGAATAGGCTTAGTATTATAGAGGCTGGTTTTAGTACTAGTAAATAGGCTGTTAAGATTAGGATATTTTGAGAACTTAATACGTCATCTAACTTTAAAGATGATGGAGAGCTAGTATTAAAAATAATTGCCCACATCACAACAATAGTTAAAAGATGTAAAATCTGGTCTATTGAGAATATTAATAAACCTTTATTCTTACAGTTGGATTTTAGGCTATCAATGGTGAAATGAGAAATGAACACTATTAAAGGCACACTCCAATATTGCCACTCCATAAGAATGATGTATGAACATATAGAATGAGTAAGACTATGAATAGTGATAGCGCTATATTTTTGAATATTATTATCACTTTGCTTCTTATCTACCATCCTTTTATTTTGAAAAATAAAATCGCATAATATGTGCGCAAATATCAATCGTATAAGTAGTTCTATACTATTCTCCATTGTAATTTATTTTATAAGTTTGCTTCAATAAGTTTCATAAATCTATTTATGTAGGGTCTTATTAATTGCTCTTTTGCAGTATTTAATAACTTACTAACATTTTGTGTGGATTTATCAATGATAGTAGATACATCCTTTTGTGTTGTGTTAGTTGAAAGAGATATGAAAATTGTATTGGCTTGATATTTAGTCCAATTTGATATAATATCATCCACGAAAGGTGTAGAGATTGCAAATTCATCATTCACTGCTTGCCATGGAGTTGTGATTATTAAACAGTTTTTCTTACCTATATTATCGAGTCCTCTACCAGAGAATCTGAAAGCCTCACCATCTGATAGTTTAATGCTTTCGTTGATGTATTCAATACTACCTATCCCTATTGAAACGCGTGCATCACACCTTACCTTAGATGCTGCGCACCTAAGTTTAGCTCTTAATATTATAGCAATCAGAAGGGTATGTTTCACATCATTAACTAATATTTGAAAGCTATCTCCTCTGAAAAACTCTATTTCTATAGAACATATATCTGATACATCTTTTTTTAGTTCATGTATAATTTTTATTAATGTATCTTTATGTTCTGATTTTATTTGACTTGATTTTACAATGTCGCCAGTTATTACTCCTACTTTTTCCATTGTTGTATGTTGTTTTGATTCAACAAAGATAGTAATTATTTTTGAAATATCAACCAAAAATGGTTGATATTTTAAAATCAACCAAAAACAGTTGATATTTGAAAATCAACCAAAAACGGTTGATATTTGAAAATCAACCAAAAACGGTTGATATTTCAATATCAACCAAAAACGGTTGATATTTCAAAAACGAATATAATGCCAACTAATAGATAAACGTTCCTTTATAAGTTCCTATATTACCTACACTGTCAGTAATTGTTACCTGTATGGTGTTGTTTCCTTTTTGGGCAATGCCGTCAGCTAATGGGTGCATAACACTTTTAGTTTTAGGGTCATACTCTAGTAATGCCCATTTGTCGTTAATAGTTGCGCTATATGTTTTGATGCCAGAAAGTTCATCGTCAATTTTAAATGACAAATAGGTTTTGCCGCTTTGTGTCTCCGCAGTGTTGTACTTAGGAGTAACAGTAGGAGCTGTAGAGTCTAAAGCTAGGGCATAAGTGCCAAAGTTAGATACTTTAGCAATGATTTTATTACCAGAAACGCTGCCCCCTTTAGATGAAAATTTACCTTTAGAGTCTATAGAAACTATAGTTAGCTTAGATCTGTCAACAGAAGAAATAGAGTCTATATCAAAGGTTAAAGTTATAGACTTTTGTAATTTAGTATCTTTGTTTCCTGCGATGTAGATATTTGAAACGGTTTTTGTTGATTTAGGCTGCTCTACGATATCTAATAACTCGGACTCATAAAGAGCTAGGGCAGGAACTTCAATTTTTAAGTCACCTACTTTTGTAGAAGCACCGTTTTTCCACCAAATAGGGAGACCTGCATCGCTTAGAGTTACACTATTCTCTTTGATGTCAGCTTTTATAGAAAATTCTAGAGTAGCTTTATTGTTATCGTCGTCAGATATTTCTACAGAGATAGTTTCTACGTCATTTATAGACTGAGGTTTTACAACTCCTCGGTTTTCTACTTTGCCGTAAATATGTAACTTGTTATTAGGAGAAATATAGGTGCGGATTTTGTCATTTCTATTTTCGGAAGTTTCAGGAAACTTACAAAAAGTGTTTATGTAACGCGTGTTCCCAAAAGACACTTTGTCTAATTTGAAACTAAAAAATGGATTACCACTTCTTAAGACATCCATAGAGTAGATACCAAAGATATTGGATGTACCTGTTTTTCGTTCCGATACTTCTATAACAAAATAACTTGCTGCTTGTATTCCTAGAGTGTCATTAGCTAATTTGTAAGTGTTACCTACTTTTGTGGCGTTTACCTTTTTATAAGTTGTATGAATTGGGACTCCTCTTACAGTGTCAACTCTTACTAAAGATACAGAATGTATAGTAGGGCAGATTTCGTCTTTTACCATGCGAGCAGCATTTTTTGCCATAAATGCTGTATTTCTGAGAATACTTACAGGTTCGTTGTTAGCATTTCGGATTTCAAAATGCAGGTGTGGACCGCCCGAAGAACCTGAGTTACCAGAGTAGGCTACAAGCTCTCCTTTTTCAACAGGGAAAGCAGTTTTGTCTGGGTAAAGGTCAGCAAAGAAGCGTTTGTTTCTGTATTGGTATTTTCTTACGTAAGCCTCTATTTCAGGGGTAAAATTACGTAAGTGACCGTAAACGCTAGTACTGCCTTTTGTTGGATGATATATGTAAAGAGCATTGCCATAGCCTGTAGGACTTACATAAATGCGAGATATGTAGCCGCTTTCTATAGAATATACGTTTTTGCCTTCCACGTTTCCTGTTTTAAAGTCTAGACCTGAGTGGAAGTGGTTTTCTCGTATCTCTCCAAAATTAGAACTTAATATTAGGTCTATATCTAAAGGATTTGCGTATTCTTGAGCACTAGCTAATATAGGTGCTAAAAGAGTAAAAAAGTGTAAGATTATTTTTTTCATATCGTATTTATAGGGTTTAAAAATAACAAAAATAACAAAAAAAATAACAACTTCCCTAAAAATGTACTACCTTTGATGAAATTTTTAGAAATTTTTGAAAACATTAAAAATAAATTCTTAAATCAATGAAAGAAAAATTAGAAAAAAAATTGAGAGAGAGCAACGCTGCACGATGGTCAGTAGTTGTATTAGTGTCGATTGCGATGCTTGCGGGGTATATCATTACGGATGTTATGGCTCCTTTGAAAACTATGTTAGAAGCTGAGTTAGGATGGACAAGTTCTGAATACGGCGTTTTTACAAGTAGCTATGGTTGGTTTAATGTTATACTGTTTATGCTTATCTTTAGCGGTATAATACTTGACAAAATGGGTGTTAGATTTACAGGTCTTGCAGCTACAGGGGTTATGTTAGTAGGTACGATAATCAAATATTGGGCTATATCTACAGATTTTAGCAACCCAGAAATTTCTTTTGGCCTTGTAGGTATCACTATGTCTCGTCAGGTGTTTTATGCATCTATGGGTTTTGCAATTTTTGGTGTAGGTGTTGAAGCCGTTGGTATTACTGCTACAAAATCTATCGTTAAGTGGTTTAAAGGCAAAGAAGTAGCTCTAGCATTAGGATTGAATGTTGCCTCTGCACGTATAGGTACTCTTATAGCGCTTGCAGTATCTCCAATTATTGCTAAAAACTTTTCTCACCCGTCAACTCCCCTGCTTTTCTGCATGGCTTTACTAGTTTTGGGTTTATTTAGCTTTATAGTGTTCTGTGTACTAGATATTAAACTTGACAAACAAGAAAAAGAAGAAGAACAAGAAAAAGAAGACTTCAAACTTTATGATATAGTAGGTATTATAAAGCTTAAAGGTTTCTGGTATATAGCTGCACTTTGTGTGTTATTCTACTCAGGAGTTTTCCCTTTCCTAAAATATGCTTCTGATTTAATGGTTCAGAAATTTGGTGTAGAACCTGAGTTTGCAGGTATCATCCCATCACTTCTACCTATGGGTACACTTTTCTTAACTCCTTTCTTTGGTATGTTATATGACAAAAAGGGTAAGGGTGCTACTATTATGATTATAGGTTCTCTTATGTTGATAGGTGTACACGTATTATTTGCTCTACCTTTTGTTACTAACTGGCTTATTGCCGTTGTGCTTATGATAGTTCTAGGTATAGCATTCTCATTAGTACCTTCTGCAATGTGGCCTAGTGTCCCTAAGATTGTTGATGAAAGTAAACTAGGTACAGCCTACTCTTTAATTTTCTGGATTCAAAACATAGGTCTTTCGGGAGTTCCTTTGTTAGTAGGATACGTACTTGACAGTGAGGTATGTAAATCTGTTTCTGAAAGTGGAGTAGTGGCGTATGATTATACAGTGCCTATGTTTATCTTCGCTGGGTTTGGTGCTCTAGGTTTAGTATTCGCTTACCTTCTTAAATATGAGGATGCTAAATGTGGTTATGGACTTGAGAAACCTAACCTAAAATAGGTTTTGTAGTTGATTTTATTTAAATCTATATAAAAAGGAGAATTGAGGTTTTTGTACTTCAATTCTCTTTTTTAATATTATGTACTTCATAATTATAATAATTTTATTTTACAATTAGTTGAGAAGTGTATTTAAATGGAAGTTCTATTTAATAGTCTTTGTTATTTCATCGAAGTTATTTAGTATTCTTTTAATCTGATCTTCTAATTTTGGAGATGGATGACTAACCAATATACGCCGTTGATTATCGTAACTGTCTGGTAATGTTTCTAATTTATTGATATCTATTATTGTTTCGTGACAGTTGTTATCTTTAATTTTTATATTATGTTTCATATTCGCATTTGTATTTAACGTTATAACTTTTACATTTAGGGCAGAAAATAGGTTGACTTCTGCTTATTTTTAGACTATTACATTTAGGACAGTCTTTTCTTGGTCGTTCTGGTATATAAGATACATCTTTTCTCTTTATCTCACGAGGAAAAAATGGTCTTAGCCATTTAGGTAGGAAGATAGCAATTTGAAGTATATCAAAAGGACTGTCCATTTCCATTGAAAATACTATTGAACGACCAGTGTATTTTATTTCATAGTCTGTTTCTATTTCTCTAGTGATTCTTTTGTATTCTTCAAGATCGAAATCCCAATATTGACCAAAGGTTCCACATTCTTGACACTGAACACCATAAGTGCAAGAAGAGCCCTCTCCAAACCCATGGATAAAAGCGAGTACATCGTCTACTGTGTGTCCACAATCTTTGCAGGTTATACTGCCTTCTCCATTTTGATCGTATAAATAAAGATATTTTGAATTCATAATAATTAAATATTAGATTATCTTAATAGTGTGTCATTAGGATAAGTAAAGTTCTTATCTGCTAACTACTACACCTTTGCTATTAACCACTTCATAGTGGGTTTTACCATTTTTATCTATCAATTGGCAACAGAATAAATCAGCAGAGATATTATAAATGTTGTTATAGATTGTATAAAAAATGAGTATTTAACAATATGCAAAAATAATAACAATAATAACAATAACAATAAGTTCAGTTGTATTTGCAGGTTAAATTCATCAATATGTGTGATCCGATACTAGTATAGGTTATGAAGTGATGATATGGCAAGGAAGTAAAGTAAAACAAGTGCTCGTTAGTATCAGTAAGTTTAGTAGTTTAATGAGTTTAGGTAAGTAAGGTTTTGCAAGACAGCTAGTTAACCTAAATGTGGAGAACTAACTAAATGTTTTTTCTGTCTTTATAGAAGATTTAAGTAGGGTAAAATAATTATTGGTGTATTTTTAAGACAGCTATTGGAGATGAGATTTTTTGCTATTGAATCGAAAATATAGTGAGATTTAATAGTAAAAAATATCGCTCCAAGAGTGCTGTTAAAAATATGACAATAATTGTTTTACACTACTTGATTATAAAAAGTATAATTTTTCTCAAAAAAAATATATACCTTTGCCTATATAGGAGCAGAATTTCGTACACGAAACAAAATACACATTTAGTAATTATAGAATAGAGATGAAAAATAAAAAAAACATTTGCTTAATCTTCTTTCTTTTGATTAGTTGCATGGAGCTACAAGCTCAAAACACAAAAAGAGTAGTAATACTTGCACTTGACGGAATGTCAGTTAATGGCTATCATCAAGCAAGCACACCTGTCATGGATGCTTTAATGGACGAAGGAGCACTGTCACTCAAAACACGTGTGGTTAACCCATCGATAACTTTGCCAAACTGGACTTCACGCCTAACGGGAAGTGGTCCTGAGCAGCATGGTGTAGTTGACAATAGTTGGACAGTCGATTCACGTGCTCTCTTGCCATTGGTAGAAGATGCCCAAGGTTACTATCCATCAGTTTTTAAAATTTTGAGAGAAAATGTAAATGATGTAAAAATTGGCTTTTACTACGAATGGGCTAGTCTAATTAATTCGCTCAATCCAAAATATATGGACGAGATTAAACAGATCGACAAAACAGAAACAAGCCACAGCGAGTTAGGTGCGATGGTTTATGAGTTTATCGAGAAGAATCAAAGTAATCCGACAGTAGTATTTTATATTAATGATGATGTGGACGGTAAAGGACACGGTTATGGATGGAAATCTGAGGAATATTACAAAGCAATAGAAACAGCAGATAAAAACTTTGGTGTGCTCATCGCAAAGATGAAAGAGGCAGGATTGTATGAAAGCACTTACTTCTTTATCCTATCAGATCACGGAGGAGTCAATACTGGTCACGGAGGGGTTACTCTTGATGAGATGAATGTGCCATGGGGCATTAAAGGCCCAGGCATAGCAGAAGGGTTAGAAATTACAGATGCCAACAATACGGTCAATACTGCAACTACGATTCTAAACATCTTTGATATCAAACAACCACAAGAGTGGATTGGACAAACGATAGAGTGTATCTATTCAAAACGAGTTCCAAAAACACAAAGTAAACCACGAAAATAAAACTAAAAATTCTAACTAATGAAAAGAAGTTTGCTAACTATAGCCCTAGCGGTTATAACTATTTCGTCGATGGCGCAGAACGTCACATTTGGCATCATTACCGACATTCATACTGATATTATCCACGATGGACTGCATCGTTTAAACACTTTTTTAGAAGTGGCAAATAAAAACAAAGTGGATTTTGTGATTGATCTAGGTGACTTTGCGATGGTTAAAGAAGATAACAAGCCCTTTGTTGATATATGGAAAAATTACACGGGAGAGAAATATAATACCTTAGGTAACCACGACATGGATAATGCTACAAAAGAGCAGTTTATGGATTTCGTAGGAATGAAAGAGCGTTATTACTCGTTCATTAAAAATGATGTATTGTTTATTGTTTTGGATTGTAATAATCTTTACCACGAAGGTAAATACACTCACTATGCGAATGCTAATTTCTATGTTGATGCATCATGCAGAGCATGGGTTGACCCACAGCAAGTGGAGTGGCTCAAAAAAGAGATTCAAAAGGATGCTAAACATTGTATAATCTTCTCACACCAATCACTAGAGAATACAGTAGGGAACCGTGAGCAGATTCAGGCAATACTAGAAGCCGAAAATCAAAGAGTGGGGTATGCCAAAATTGTAGCTTCGTTTAGCGGACACGATCATACCGACTACCACAAGATGATTAATGGTATTGCATATATTCAAATCAACAGTGCCTCAGATCAATGGCTAGGAGAACAGTATAAATGTACCACCCGATTTACTGTGGAGGACACCAAACGTCGTCCTTTACTATCATTGGTTGCTCCCTACAAAGACCCTTTATATGCAATAGTTAAGATGGGTAAAAAATCACTTAAAATTAAAGGTGTCCAGAGTGAATTTGTGTCGCCAACACCTGAAGAACTTGGAATTCCAAAGGATTTATATTCAATACCTTTAACAGCAAAAATATCAGATTTGACAATTAAATTTTAATTAAAAAATGAAAAAACTATTACTATCACTAGCTGTATCTTTAGCATTAGTATCGTGTTCAACAGCGCCAAAAGAAGCGCCTGAGGAATCTAAAGAATTAAAAGTAATGTCATGGAACATCTGGCACGCAGGTCACAGCAAAGCATATCCAGAGGTAGGTTGCCAAGGCACAATGAACATCATTAAAGATAGCGAAGCAGACGTTATCATGATGATTGAGACCTATGGGGCATCAGATCAAGTAGCAGACCATTTGGGTTACTATCATCGTTTGATTTCTAGTAACTTGTCAATCTATAGTCGCTATCCAATTACAAAAACACTGACTTTCCCAGATTCAATTAGCACATTCAACTTTGGAGGTGTAGAGATTGATATGAATGGTCAGAAGGTAAGAGTATTTGACACCTGGTTACATTACCTGCCCGATGAAAGACTAGTGCCAACAGACTTAACACACGAACAAATCATCGAATGGGAAAAAGCAGGTTCACGAGATGATGAGCTTCGTGCGATTCTTAACACTATAGCACCATATCTAGCAGAGGCAGATTCTATCCCTGTGATTATGGGTGGTGACTTCAATATTCACTCTCACTTAGATTGGACTGAGGCAACCAAAGATATGTATCACCACGGTGGAGCGGTAGTAGAATGGCCAGTGTCAAAATTGATGGAAAGAGCAGGTTTTAGAGATAGTTTCCGTGAAGCAAATCCAGATCCAACGGTAAATTTAGGGAATACATGGATGCACCCAGTAGATGAAGATAAGGCAAATAATCAGTGGCGTGAGGATCGTATAGACTACATATACTCAAAAGGAGCTAATATCGAAACTGTCGACTCAGAGATATATAATCAAGAGTTAGGTAAAATGTTGGACTTCAAAGGAAAACAATATTTTTACGCATCAGATCACGGCTTTGTATTAACAACATTTAAGATTAAATAATTCACCTTCAAAGTAGTTTGATCTTATGGAGTGAGGCTGAATATTTTGTTGTGAGAACTTTAAGTGAACTTTTAAAAAACAAAAAAATGAAAAAAATATTTCTAACTATAATAGCTATATTATCACTAGTACCTCAAACTGAAGCACAAGAGGCAGATAGTATAAGAATCATGAGCTACAACATCTGGAACGGACTAACTGAATCCCCAGATAAAAGAGATTTGTTTTTGGATTTTGTCAAAGATAAAGATCCTGAAATCTTAGGATACCAAGAGCTATGCACTTTCAAGCAAGCCGACCTAGAAGTCCTAGCCAAAGAGATAGGTCACCCCTATGCCATAATCTGTAAAGAGGATGGTTATCCAGTGGGTATTAGCTCAAAAGGACCTATTACACTGATCGAAAAAAGAATTGACGGTTATGGTCACGGAATGCTACACGTACAAACGTACGGATTGGATGTGATAGTTACTCATCTTAACCCGTTCTTAGTAAGTGAGCGTCAAAAGCAAGTAAAAAATATAACTGATTATATGCAAAATGCTGGTTTAGTCGACAATGTAATAGTTATGGGAGATATGAATGCTCACAGCCCATCGGATGCAGATCAGTTGGAACTAATGGCAAAAACCCATCCCGAAAAAACAAGTGGTGGATTACAAGAGGGAAATTATGACTACTCGGTAATAGCTAAATATTTAGCCTATCCACTAGTGGATATATGTCAAAAATTTGTAGAGGCTGAGTATCGTGAAACCTATCCAACTCTAGTCTTCTCGGAAACCGAACAGGCAAGAGCTAAAAGATCGCCAAATCGTATTGACTTTATAATGATTTCGCCAAATCTAGTGGAAAAGACCTACAACGCCACAATCCACAACCATGGAAGAGCGGATTATATCTCAGACCACTACCCAATTTCGATGGATATGGTTATGATAAAATAGTTGTTCGAAAGAAAATAAAAAATTATTACTAGTTTCAATCTTGCTACTATCAAGCTGCTGCAACGAGAAGGGTAGCAACTGTAAAGTGTAATAAATTTGTAAATATAATTTTAATTTACATTTGTGTTATAGAGACTATGTTAAATATATTAGAAACAGTAATTGAAATTCAAAGCCTTTAAAACAACAACGCAACTCTTTGTTATATTACATGTAATAAAGAATTGCGTTGCTGTTTTAAAGGCTTTAAGTTGTATTAGTTACTCTTTAATACGAATAAGGACATTTGATAAAATGGCTACTATGCCACCTGTTGTGATACCCGAAGAGAAGATGTTTCTTATAGCTTCTGGTAGTTGTGATAGTATCTCAGGGACAAGTTCAACGCCTATGCCTAACGAAAGGCTAAGTGCAAGTACTAAGGTAGTACGTCTGTTTAGTGTTTGACCAGAGATTATTCTTATACCTGCTGCTGCTACAGTGCCAAACATAAGGAGAGTTGCACCTCCAAGCACAGGCTCAGGCATTAATGAAAATACTATACCAATAGCAGGGAATAAAGCTAAGATAAGGAGCATTGCAGCGATGTAGTAACCAACATATCTACTACCTATACCAGTTAGCTGTATCAGACCATTGTTCTGTGCAAATATAGAGTTTGGAAATGAATTGAAAACCCCTGCAAGGAAAGAGTTAAATCCATCTGCTAGTATACCTCCTGAGGCACGTTTAGTGAACTCTTTACCCTCTATAGGTTCACCAGAAATCATAGAATTTGCTGTTATATCACCATAAGCCTCTAAGGATGTGATAAGGTAGATGATAGAAATAGAGATAAAAGAAGTCCATTCAAAGTCCAAGCCATATTTAAAGGGTGTAGGAATGTTTATACCTCCAAAATCAGTGACAGAGCTAAAATCTACCATGCCTGTAAAATAAGAAACAAGATAACCTATTACAAGACCAATAACTATTGAACTCATACGTAAATAACGGTTTTTGCAACTGTTAAAAATGATGATAGAAATTAGTACAAGAGCTGCTAGTCCAAGGTTTTCGATAGAGCCAAATGTGCCATTTTCTTTTGCTGCAAAGCCACCTCCACAAGCAATTATCCCTACTTTCACAAGACTTAAGCCTATAAGAGTAACCACTATACCCGATACAAGAGGTGTGATTATATGTTTTGTATATTTTAAGAAACGACTAATTATTATCTCTACTACTGAACCGCTCATACAAACACCAAATATTAGAGGTAGGCCACCTGTAAGTCCTGCTGTTATTATAGGTCCTATGAAAGAATAACTAGTGCCTTGTACGCATAACAAACCAGCGCCTATACCTCCAACACGGCGGCATTGAACGAAAGTTGCAATAGCTGATGCAAATAGTGATGTTGATATTAAAAAACTTGTAGTTTCTGTATCAAACGAAAGGGCATTTGCAATAATGAGAGGAGGTGTAATAATCGCAATGAAGATGGCTAGTAGGTGCTGTAGGGCAGCAAAAATAGCCACTTTAAAAGGAGGATTATCATTTAGTCCATATATTAATTTACCTGTTGACTGCTCGTTATTTGCCATTATTTAAATATTATTTTACAATCGTCAAGACTAGAGATTATTGCTAGCGATTCAATAGGTATATTGCGGTCTTTATTGATGTTGTCACGACCATTTTGGAAAGATTTTTCTATGATGAAACCCATAGCTGCAACTTCTGCTTCTGCCTGTTCTGCAAGTTCTATTATAGCGTTTGCAGCATTACCATGAGCTAAGAAATCGTCTATGAATAATACTTTGTCACCCTTGTTTAAGAACTCTTTACTTACACAAACCTGATAATTGCTTTTCTTTGTAAAAGAGTGAACACTAGATATGTACATATCATTCATAGTCACAGGAACTTTTTTCTTTACAAATAAAACAGGAAGGTTAAGTACATAGCCAACCATAATAGCAGGCGCAATACCACTAGCTTCTATAGTTACGATTTTGTTAAACTCAATACCTGAGAAACGAGCTGCAAACTCATCTGCCATTGATTTCATTAGAAGAGCATCCATCTGGTGGTTAACAAAACTATCTACCTTTAGAATGCCTCCAGGTAAACATGCTCCATCTTGAATAATACGTCTTTTTAAAAGTTCCATTCTGTGCTTTTATATTAATTTTTTAAGGCGCAAATATAAGGCTAATTTTCGGTAAAACAAAATTCATTATTAGGCTTTTGGTACGCTTGATTTACAAACTGGGGAAAAGAAAATAGATGTATTTTTTTAGAAATCATATTAAATGTATTATCTTTGTGGCAAGGTAAGTACTTTTGTGCTGTAGGGAAGCGCCCTTTACCTTATTACTTTTTAATTAAATAATTTATAAGACGTGGTATATCCAGTATATATTTATGGTTCAAGTGTTTTAAAAGAAAAAACAAAACCTATCACTAAAGATTATCCAGAGTTAGAGAAACTTATTAAGGATATGTTTGATACTATGTATGATGCAGAAGGAGTAGGACTTGCAGCTCCTCAAATAGGAAAAGATATTTCCCTATTTGTAGTAGATGCTAGTGGCTTTGAAGAGGAAGAACCAGAATTGGCAAATTTCAAAAAGGCTTTCATAAATCCTGAAATCATAGAGTTTAGCGGTGAGAAATGGGCTTTCAATGAAGGTTGCTTAAGTGTTCCTGGTATTAGAGAGGATGTTTGGAGAGAAGAAACAATAACTATCAAATATCTAAACGAAAACTTTGAGGAGCAAACAGAAACTTTATCAGGTATGGCCTCACGTATTATTCAACATGAATATGACCACTTATTAGGTAATGTATTTACAGATAGACTAGCACCTTTAAGAAAAACTTTGGTGAAGTCTAAACTTAATAAAATGGTTAAGGGTAACTATAAAGCACGTTACCGTTGTAAACAAGTTATCTAACTTCTATGTAATTTATTCCCCATGCAACTTTTTTATTGCATGGGGAATTTTTCAAGGTTGCTTGTCGGAATAATCATTAACCATTAATCATTAAAAACGATGTTAAGGAAATTAGCTTCACAAACTGTTATTTATGGTTTAAGTACTATATTAGTTAAATTTATTAACTACATGCTTACGCCGTATCTTACCTATAGGCTTTCTAAAGAAGTCATAGGTGAGCAAGGTTATTTCTATTCTATCATACCTTTTGGTTTGGTACTTTTAACTATGGGCTTTGAAACAGGATATTTTCGTTTTTGTGGGAAGGCTAAAAGTGATGAAGAGAAGAAAGAACTGTTTTCAACAATTCTTATATTTATAAGCGCTATATCTATTTTATTTTTTGCAGGAGTTTGGTTTTTCACGCCTGAACTTTATGAGATAACTCTTTCAGCAGGTGTTAGGAATATATCTATCATACCTCTTGTTGGAGGTATAGTTGCTACAGATGCTATATTAGCAATTATCTATACAAAGATACGTGAGGAGGGACGCGCAAAGAAATTCTTGGTAACTCGTGTATTTAACGTGTTAGTTAATGTGGGTTTCTGTCTGTTGTTTTATTCTGTACTGCCTTATGCCGAACCTGATTCTTTATTAGGCTCTTGGTGGAATGAAGGTAGTGCTTCCGTGTATGTGTTTACCGCTAACCTTATAGCCTCTTTGGCTACCTTGTTGCTTTTAGTGACAGAGATACACTTCACTCCTAGACCTTTTAACCCTAAAATTATAAAACCCCTACTGATATTCTCTTTGCCGCTTATGGTAAGTAGTATAGGTGGTACAGCTAATGAGTTTGTTGATAGACAGCTATTGGCATTTTTGTTGCCAGAAAGTATAAAACTTTCTAGTGTGGGGATATATTCATCGGTAATGAAAATAGCAGCTCTTATCTATCTTTTTAATCAAATGTATCGTTTCGCTGCTGAACCTTTATTTCTGTCTAATGTTAGTAAGGATAATTTTAAGGAATACAATGCTCAAGCCTTGAAATATTTTACTATAGTTTCTATAGGTATTTTCCTATTTGTTACAGCTTATATAGATATTTTTAAATATTTTATTGGAGCGGAATTTAGAGTCGGTTTAGGGGTAGTTCCTATACTTTTATTGTCTAATATTCTTATAGGTATATACCTAAATTTATCTTTTTGGTATAAAATTACAGAAAAAACTATCTTTGCAACTATTATTACATTTACAGGGTTGATTATCACTGTATTATTGAATTTTTTGTTAATTCCACGTTATGGTTATGTAGGTTCAGCATGGGCAAGGCTTAGCTGTGAAGCAGCTATGGTGTTGCTTAGTTACTACCTGAACCAGAAGTATTATCCTATAAATTACGACCTAAAATCAGTCGCCAAATATACTTTGGTGGGAGCTGTAATTTTTGTGTGTTGTTGGTGGTCTCCTTTCGAAGGATGGCTAAAATTTTTGGTAAATTCTATTCTTTTTATTACTTTTATAGTATATTTCGTGAAAGTCGAAAAAATAGATGTTAAAGGTGAGTTTATGCGCGTTATTAAGCGTAAATAATTATTTTACCCTACTTAGTAAGACTTGAAAGATACAATATTAGTACAATTTTATATAAAAATAAACGTTAATACATTAAAATGGAAAAAGTAAAAGTTATAAACAAATCAGAATATTCTTTACCAAAGTATGAAACTAAAAATGCTGCTGGACTGGATGTGAAAGCTAATATTCAAGAACCTATAGTGTTAAAGCCTCTTGAGAGAGCTTTAGTTCCTACAGGTCTTTATGTTGAGCTTCCTGAAGATTGTGAAATGCAGGTAAGACCTCGTAGTGGACTAGCTGCAAAACATGGTATTACTGTGTTAAACTCTCCGGGGACTATAGATGCAGATTACAGGGGTGAAATAAAAGTAATATTGGTGAACTTGTCTAATGACGAATTTGCAATTAATCCAGGTGAACGTATAGCTCAGCTAGTTGTGGCAAAATATGTGCAAATAGATTGGGAAGAAAGTGAAATATTGGGTGACACTGAGCGCGGTGCTGGTGGTTTTGGTTCGACAGGTGTTAAAAGTTAGCATTTCGGAGACAGGGGTTGCCTATCGGTTTAATTATTTATAAATATAGATGTTAAAATATAGAAAAATAGTTGTGTTTTCGACAATGATAATAGCTTTTTTATTATCATTGCCCTCTTTTGCACAAGGTTCTCAAACTAAGAAATCAGAGAAAGAGGATGTTACTAAGATTGTTAGGTCTAAATACCCAGAGGAAAGTCGTAAACTTACAGATTATTATTTGCGTGCTATTTATGAGTTGAAATTGACTGGGGATACGCTAGCGGCACGACGCTATCTTGATAAATGTTATGCTTTAGATTCTTTACATGCACCCACTTTATTTCAGTTGGGAAATATAACTAGAAATCTTGGTGATGCAGTTCGTGTAGTTGAAAAAGCTGTTGAACTAGACAAGGATAATATAGATTATAAGTATCAACTTAGCTCACTTTATAGTTCTAACGAACAATACATAAAAAGTATAGATCTTATAAAAGATTTACATTCAAGGGTTGAATATACTGCTGATACCTATAGGTATCTTACAGCGTTGTATGATTATATAGGCGATAAAAATATGGCTATACGAACTATAGATTCTGCTATGGTAAAATACAGTAGTGATCCAGATATAGTATCATATAAGGGGGATTTGTTACTTAGGGACAATAAAACTGTAGCCTATGTTTCTAATTGTGAGGCTTTAGATCGCTTAGTTCCAGAATCTGTAGTTGTAAAACATAAGTTAGGTATGGCTTATGGCATGATAAATAAAGATTCTTTGGCTTATGAAACTTTACAACAAGCCTATCAGATAGATTCAACTTACGTACCCTTGTTGAGTGACCTTGCAAACTATTACAGAAACAATAAGTCTATAAAGATATTTAACTGCTTAGATGCAATTTTTAGAAGTAATGAAGTTCCTTTTGATTTAAAAAGACGTTACTATAACGAGGTGTTAAGGACAGAGTATTATTATACATCTTTTCCTATTCAGGTTTCGAAGTTGGTAGATGTACTTCGTGAAGTCTATGACTATAATTTTGAAGTGGAAATGATATATGTTAGCCATCTTGCTTCTATGGGGCATGAGGACGAATATCTAGAAACGTTAAGGAAATTGATTTTTAATGATAAGATTAGCAATGAAGACCAAATTATAGCGAGTAATAACTTAATATCTTCATACAACTATCGTAAAAATAGAGATTCCGTATTGTATTATGTGAATGTAGCTTCAGAAAGGTTTAAGGAAGATTCAGAACAGCCTCTTTACTTAGCTTATGTGTTGGGACAAAATGAAATGCATGTTGAGGCGTTAGAAATGCTAAAAGGTAGGTTGAAACAGCAGTCAGACTCTATGAAAAGCGTATATTATGGAACTATAGGTGACACTTATTATACTATAGGTAATAAGAAGACAGCTTATAAGAACTATAATAAGTCACTGAAATACAATCCTGAGAATATAATGATTCTTAATAACTATGCTTATTATCTTTCTTTAGATATGCGTGATTTAGATTATGCCTTAGAGATGATAAAGAAAGTTATAAAAAAAGAACCTCATAATGGTACGTATTTAGATACTTATGCTTGGATTCTGCATCTTCTAGATAGGAACGAGGAAGCTAAGACTCATCAGTTAAGAGCTATTGCCTTAGTTAATGAGGATAACCCTGAGATATTCTTACATTATGCAGAGATTTTAGCTGCTTTAGGTGAAAATCTTAATGCTAGGAGATATTACAGAAAAGCTCTAGAAAGTGGAGCAGATGCAAAATTAATAGAAGAGAAATTAGAAATTTTAAAATAAGGGGAGTTTTTCCATAAATTAGTACTGTATGCTACAACAAGAATTAATAGATTATTTATTAGTAAACGCCTGTAACGCTGCAATTTTAGGAGCACGTGAGATAATGAAAATATATGACAGTAGTAACGAAATAGACGTTAATTACAAGTCTGATGCAACTATCATTACAGAAGCAGATACTGTTTCTCATAACACCATTAAACGCCATCTTTCACAAACGCGTATCCCGCTGCTGAGTGAAGAGGGTCGTAATATGTTATATGAGGAACGCTATAGTTTGGATTTGTATTGGCTTGTAGATCCTCTTGATGGAACAAGAGAGTTTGTGAAACATAATGGTGAGTTTGTAGTTTCGATAGCGTTCATGAGTGCTGCAAAGCCATTATTTGGAGTTATACTACAGCCTGCAACGGGGAGGCTTTATTTCTCTGATCCTAGCCGTGGATCTTTCTTAATAGAAAATTCACTTTCTTTTAACGAAGAATTAAGAATAACTGACTTATTTGCACACGGAAAAAAACTAAAAAGAAAAGTTTGGCAAAGAGGTGATAAGTTAAGAGTCGGAATAACTCGTTCGCACCTTAACGAAGAGACTAAAGAGTTTTTAGAACAGCTAGAACAGAAGTATGAAGATGTAGAGATAGTAACTTGTGGAAGTTCTCTAAAATTCTGTTACATAGCAGAAGATAAAATTGATGCTTATGTTCGTTTTACTAGACTGTATGATTGGGATTTAGCCGCAGGAGTTGCTATAGCTGAGAGTGTGGGGGCTAACACCCTACATCTTAACAAGGAGAAAATAGCCTTCAATAAGCAGCATTTAGAGATTGACGGTTTTGTTGCAACTTTTCCAACAGTAGAAATATAAGGGATTTCTAAAAACTGGATTTTAACGTTTTCGTATTTTAAAGCTTCAAATCTAAAACTTTAAAATACGAAATCGAATAAAACCAGTTTCTAGAACTCCCTATAAGGTATTTTTAAAGAGGACTTATTAAAAATTTATAAAATACATCATTATGAAACAAAGAAAACGAATAGCTTTAGTAGCTCATGATAATATGAAGCAAGATTTAGCTGAATGGGTAGACTGGAACTGGGAAGTATTATTGAAACATAACCTTATATGTACAGGGACAACAGGCAAGTTAGTAACTTCTACATTACTTGAAAGACGTGGTAACAACCATGGTCGTTTTGAAATAACATTACTGAAAAGTGGACCTCTAGGTGGTGACCAACAGTTAGGAGCAATGATTTCTGAGGGGGAAATAGACTTAATGATATTCTTTTGGGATCCTATGATGGCTCAGCCTCATGATGTCGATGTGAAAGCGCTTATGCGACTTGCTACAGTGTATAATGTACCTGCTGCATTTAATCGTTCTACAGCAGATTTTCTTATATCTTCACCTTTCTTTGATGGTGAATATCAGATTGCAGTTAAAGATTACAAGTCTTATATCGAACGTTCTTTGGTTAAGTAAATCCATTTGTAGAACCTTGCTTGAAGGAAAAAAATCAGAAAATTAATTTGTTTTGAATTTTCTGATTTTTTTTAGAAGTCATCTTTAGTTTCATGTAACACTCCCAATATGTACTTAAACCTACATGTGCCCATTTTCTAGGAAATACTGAAAGGCGTCTTTAGTACTGTCGCTGATAGGTATACGTACCTTACCAAAAACTATGTTATTGCGTTCTACAATTGTGATAGCATATAAGTTTACTATATACGAGCGGTGTACGCGCATAAATGATTTACTAGGTAGCTTCTCCATTATGTTGTTAAGACTCCCGTGTGTAACTATAGGCTCACCGTTATTAAGAGTGATATTTAGATATTCTTTTTTAGATTCTATATACTGTATCTCGTCTATATTAATACGTACGGATTTATATTCAGAACGAACAAATATAAAATTAGGTTCAGTGTTTGTTGCTGAAGTACTTTGTGGTGCTGTTTCAGAGTTAAAATACCTATGTTGTATCTTTTCTATAGATTTATAAAACGCACCATAGCTTATTGGTTTTAGTAAGTAATCCGCAGCATCAACTTGAAACCCTTCTAGAGCATATTCTCTATATGCAGTAGTAAATATTACTTTAGCCTTAAAAGGTATAGCTTCAATAAATTCAAAACCTGTCAATTCGGGCATATTAATATCTACAAAAAGTAGGTCTACAGTTGTTGTACGCAAAAATGTAAGAGCTTCAACAGAACTTTCAAAACATCCTTTAAGTTCTAAAAAGGGTGTGTTTTTAATGTAGTTCTCAAGTTGTTGAAGGGCTAAAGGTTCATCGTCTACGACTATGCAGCTTATCATAATGAAATAGGAATTTTAAGGTTTACGCGAAAAATATTGTTATCTTTGTTAATCTTTAGTTTATGACGATCTTTATACAATAGCCGTAATCGTTTTTCTATATTTGAAATACCCAAACCTTGATTTTTAGATGAGATTTTTGCAAAATCACTGTTCTCTACATCTAACTCTATCATATCATTATTATATAAAAATGCTATCTTTATATAAGACTTCTCTGTATATGAAATTCCATGTTTAAAAGCATTTTCAATAAAATTTAGAAACAATAATGGAGGAACCTTTACTTTAGGTATGTTTTCATCTATATTTAAATTAATAGTAACTCTATTTGAATATCTTAACTTCATTAAGTTAACATAGTTTCTCGTAAACTCAAGTTCCTTTTTTATAGATACTTGAACAGAAGTAGTCTCATATAGTAGGTAATCCATTAAATGAGACAACTTGATTATGGTATCTTGAGCTTTATCGGGGTCTATAGCTACTAAAGCATGAATATTGTTAAGTGTATTCATGAAAAAGTGAGGGCTAATTTGACTTTGAAGCTGAGCTAGCTGAATACTTACATTCTCACTTTTTTGTTCAGCTTGTTGTTTTTGAGATTGAAGCCATTTTAAAGATAAAATTAAACCAATATCAAGTCCTATTGTTAATATAAATAGAACTAACATATTTAAAAATGGAGGAATCATAGGGATAGGGTTCGCAAGTGAAATATGTCTTCTAATTCTGACAATATTATCACCAGATGGCATAGCAGGCTTGCGTATAGAATAGCGAGGTATGTCAGATGTCTCACCAGTAATGTAATTTAATATCTTATCTACTATATCCCCATAAGTTACTAATATAAATGTGGTAGATAGTAATATTAATACCCAGAATAGATATTCCTTAAATTTGTTTTTTAAGAAAAAACGAGGCATAAGAATAAATCTATTAACAGCAAATATTATAAAAATAAGAGAATATTCAATCCATATAGTATAAATAGCATTCCACCTTTTGTCAAATTCATTTCCAAAAAGTACAGGTGTTATGAAAATAAGTACCCATAGTATAGATATAATTGTATATTCTATTACCGATATTTTTTTAATTTTGTCCATAGATTTATAAATGTAAATTTTCCTGCAAGAGATATATCTCTTGCAGGAAAATATTTTTAAGTATTGTAAATAGTTGTGTACTATTTGTTTGTATTTCTATTATTTTGTAGAACGAACTAGACGTACAAAGTTAAAATATCTTTCTTCTCCACCCTCAACAATTTGTCCATTGTCGCTCTTAGAGTCGAAACGTACAGCACCAGCACCGTGGAAATCTTTACCTTCGTTATTTACAGCACGACCAAAAGCTACGTACCATGCGAAATAGAAAGGTTGACCTTTTCTGAAACATGCTGATGTTCCTGTCCAATAATAACCAAAATCATCATCACCAGCTTCATTAATAAAAGGAGTACAAGAGAAGATAGGATTAATAGCAGGTTTTGTTTCTGTACTACTAGGAGCATAGCTGTAATCTACTATACTTTGTAACTCTTTAACATTAGGTAATCTCCAATCGCTGTAGTTAGCTAAAGAAGCATTTTCTGCGTATGTTAGAGCTTCGCCCCATTCTATACCTTTACCGTTGTCTTCTTTTGCCCACATAAGACCAGTAGCTTTATCTGTAATTGTGCCGTCTCCATTGTCTACAAATTCATTGATGCCATATACATTTCCTCTTACGGCACGTACGTGTTTAGCCATAGGGTTTGCCATCATCATACCTCCAGGTTTGCCTCCATTTTGTTGACCATTTTGACCACCAGGTTGTTCGCCTTGAGGTCTGCCTTGACCAGCTTCATGACCTTGTTGATTACCTTTACTGCCGCCTTGACCAGGAGCACCACCTCTACCAGCCATGCGAGTAGTGTCGCCTTCTGGGCGTTGAGGCATGTTACCACCAGGTTGTCCACCTTGAGGTCTACTTTGGCCAGCTTCTGGACGACCACCTTGTTGATTACCTTGACCGCCACCTTGACCAGGAGCGCCACCTCTACCAGCCATGCGAGTAGTATCACCTTCAGGGCGTTGAGGCATGTTACCACCAGGTTGTCCACCTTGAGGTCTACCTTGACCAGCTTCTGGACGACCGCCTTGTTGATTACCTTGGCCGCCACCTTGACCAGGGGCACCACCTCTATTAGACATAGAGCCACCAGCAGCATACGCTTTAATATGGCCTGTTGCATGGTTTACACCGAAAGCTGCATCAGAGCGACCTTCAACAGTTTCACCTACATATTTATTAAGAGCCCAGTATTGTTCATCTTTACCTACACTACCTGTAGCTAAGTCAAAATATTCTGTATTAAGGTAAGGCCAACCTGTACTAAAATTACTGATAGCGAAAAGTTCTTTAAGAGTTGGCATACGCCAGTCTGAATACCCAGCAAGTTCTAGATTCTCACAATACTCTATAGCTTCATACCAAGTCATACCTTCAGTAGGAGGTGTTTTCTGCCAAGTAAGTCCTGTATTAAGGTCTGAGATTGTGCCATCACCGTTATCTACATAAGACATAGGTAACCCCATCAAATAGTTTGCATCTTGACCGTAAAGAGAATCCCCTTTAGAAGGAGCGGTAATTTCATTGCCGTTAATATCGTAACAGACAACTTGACCAGTTGCAACTAAAGGATAATTAAGAGAGTTGTTAGTACTTTGACATTGAGCTAATGTTCCAAATATTATCATTGCTAATATCAATAATTTACATTTAGCAGTTTTCATATTATATAAATTTAGTTAATTGTGTTATTGTTATCATTAAGATATCTGACAATAGAGGTTACAACCCAGATAAAGCAATCATTAAAATTTAAGATTGGGTGGGGTCTGATGTACGTATGATATATAGGACTGAATTTGCTTCATTGAAATAAAGTTATTTGATTAGGGAAAGGGATCTTTATTTCAAACAAGGTCGTAACACATCTACATTGTCAGTATAGATATTCTGTGAATATCTTAATGCAAAGGTAAAAAAACAAAAAAAAGAATTGTAGTAATTTCTATAAAAAGTTATTTTTTTTCTACAAAAGGTTGTTTTTTGTGTATTGAAGATCGTGTATACGGTGTTAAAGGTACCTGCTAAATCGTTATAAGTGCATTATGTAAATAACGGATTTATGCAAAATTAATATTTATTTTTAAATAAAGTTGTATTAAGATGGTGTTTTTTCGGTATAAATAAAGTATACTTTAGTTTTGTTTGTTGAAAGATTAAATGTTATTAATGGGGTTGTTCTCTTTAGAAATATTTAAAAAAAAACTAGGAGTAAATGATAATATAAGAACCATGTTACAAATTTTGTAACATGGTTCTTTAAATGCGTGTTATTTTAAAATACAGTTTTTAGAAGTCCTCTAAAGTCTATCTAAAAAAGTTTCTCATTCTGTCAAAAATGTTAGCTTCACTTTTGTTTTTGTCGTTCACTTTGAATGATGGGGAGTTGTTTAGTGTTTCTAAAATTTTGCGCTCATCTTTTGTTATGCTTGTAGGTATGTGAATGTCAACACATACAAGTAAGTCGCCTGTTCTGTAACCGTTGATATCAGGAAGACCCTTACCTCTTAAGCGAAGGACTCTACCTGGTTGAGTGCCAGCTTCAATTTTTATCTTAACTTTGCCGTCAACCGATGGAACTTCTATAGATGTACCCAAAATAGCATCAGTTACTTTAAGTTTTAAATTGTAAATAAGGTCGTTAATATCTCTAGTTAACTCAGGGTGTTGCTCCTCCTCAATTACGATAAGTAAATCACCATTTACTCCACCGTTCTTAGCAGCATTACCTTTGCCAGAAACCGAAAGTTGCATGCCTTCACCTATACCTTTAGGTATGTGTACTTCAACAACTTCCTCGTCTCTAACAACTCCATTGCCAGCACATTTGTCACATTTTGCAGTGATAATTTTACCCTCACCGTGACAAGTAGGACACTGAGCTGTTGTTTGTGTTCTTCCAAAGAAAGTGTTTACAACCTGTGTAACGTGACCTGAGCCGTTACAAGTGTTACAAGTAGTAAAAGAGTGACTGTCTTTAGCACCAGAGCCACCGCACTTGTCACATGTTACTAATTTGTTTATCTTTAGTTTTTTATCTACACCGTTAGCGATATCTTTTAGAGAAAGTTTCACTTTGATACGAAGGTCACTACCGCGATTTACACGTCTAGAGCTTCCGCCGCCACCAAAGCCGCCAAACTGACCACCACACATGCCACCGAACCGTTCGAAGATGTCTTCCATGCTGAAACCAC
>JAWXTP010000015.1:0-38820 GCA_044433415.1 Rikenellaceae bacterium | reverse complement strand
TCTACTGTATAATCATAAAACTTATTCCTAGCAGGTTGCTCCTCAGCAGAGCCTGTTTCCGCTTTAGCTTTACAACGCAAAAGTAATAAAAATTTGTAAAATCTATTAAAATTGCTTACTTTTGAATAAAGAAAGTGTAAAGCCATAAACGGACAAAAAAATAAGTTTTTAGAAAACGTAAAACTATGGTAGGATTTAAGTCCAGAAACTGTAAAGTTTTTTTAGGACGAGTCAAACTGGGTCGAACAGGGTCAAGCTGGGTCGGACTGGGTCGCGACAAGCGACTAAATGATTATAATAATTTTTTTGCGATTATTTTATAATTCTTTAGTCGCTTGTCGCTCACTGTCCCATGTCCCAATGTCCCGATGTCCCATTTGTCCCTTTTGTCCCAAAATCGAACAATAATAATCAATAACGACAATCAACCTACCACTTTAGCCTGAGGTAACAAAAGTTTTCCCAACACCTATAATTAATAACGATAAACAATACATTTCGTCACCAAGTTGGTGACGAAATTAAAAACTGTATTTTCTTTATACCTTGGCGACATCACATATAATTAATATCTAAATGTAAATCTGTCGAAGAGGCTATGTTTTATGTTGAACAAATCATAGAGAATGGCTGGAATAGAAGTGTATTAATAAATATTCTTGAAACCAAACTAAGTAACACCTAGCAACTAAATAATAATAAACAAATAATCATTTATGCTAAGAAAAAACGTTCCTACATTTTAAAAAACTGTTAGATAACATGATAATGGTTCTGTAGGGGCTGACCTTGTGTCTGCCCTTATAATACGTTAGTATTATACAGTTTATATAACTGATTTACAAAAAGAAAACAAAGGTTTTTCCAGCATCTATAATTATTAGTAATCCTGTCAGATTCAGTTTGCTATTATAACAGAAGCCCCATGCAGCTCGATGCTGCATGGGGCTTCTAAATTTAGCGTCCACGACTGTCCGCTTTTTTCAAGAGTGGTCTAGGGAATCTCTAACAGCTATGCTTTAACGCTTTCAAATTTTAAAGCCTAGCTATTAGAGCCTCCCTTGATTTTTGCGTTTTTAAAGTTTTACGCGGAGCAGCCTTGAAGGCTGTGAGCACTAAAACTTTGAAAAAGGTCGCAAAGATGAGCCGCTACCCAGAAAAGCCTTCCCAATCTCCCGAAGCGACATCCGTCTAACTTAACTTCCGAAGTTGTCATACATTATGTTCTCCTCTGGCACTCCTAGGTCGTCAAGCATTTTAGTAATAGCTGCTGTCATCATAGGAGGACCACATAGGTAGTACTCGATATCTTCTGGAGCGTCGTGATCTTTAAGATAGTTTTCAAAAATTACATTATGGATGAAACCTACAGGACCTGTCCAGTTATCTTCTGGTTTAGGATCTGAAAGACCAATAGCAAACTTAAAGTTAGGGAAATCTTTTTCGATAGCCTCAAATTGTTCTTGGTAGAAAATCTCACGTTTAGAACGTGCACCATACCAGAATGTAGCTTTCTTATCTGTTTTCTCAGTGTGGAATAAGTTGAAGATGTGAGAACGCATAGGAGCCATACCTGCACCACCACCAATAAACATTTTCTCATTAGGTGTGTCACGTACAAAGAACTCTCCGTAAGGACCAGAAATAGTGATTTTGTCACCTGGTTTCAAAGAGTAGATGTAAGAAGAACAAATACCTGGATTGATGTTAGCGAAAGCACCTGCTGCTCTATCCCAAGGTGGAGTTGCAATACGGATGTTAAGCATCACGATATTACCCTCAGCAGGGTGGTTAGCCATAGAGTAAGCACGGAAAGTTGGCTCAGGGTTTTTAGTTACTAGACCCCACATTTTCATGTTATCCCAATCTTCGTGGAATTCTTTGTCTATGTCAAAATCAGAGAATTTAATAGCGTCATATTTAGGGATGTCTATTTGGATGTAACCACCAGACTTAAATTTAAGGATTTCTCCTTCTGGAAGTTTCACAACAAACTCCTTAATGAAAGTCGCAACATTGTTGTTAGAAACAACTTCACATTCCCATTTACGAACACCAAGTACTGAGTCTTCAACGTGGATTTTCATATCCTCTTTAACTTTTACTTGGCAACCTAAACGCCATTTTTGTTGTTGTTGTTTACGTGTAAAGAAGTTAACCTCAGTAGGTAGAATATCACCACCACCTTCTAGAACTTGACATTTACACATACCACAAGAGCCACCACCACCACAGGCACTAGGTAAAAAGATACCATTACTACCTAAAGTAGAAAGAAGCGTAGAACCTGGTTCAGTTTCAATTACGCGCTCACCATCATTAATAGAGATTTTAACAACTCCTGAGGGCATAAGTTTCTTTTTAGCATATAGTAGTATTGTGACAAGCACTAGTACTAAAGCTAAAAAGGCAACGACTGAAATTATAATTGATGTTAATTCCATTGCTTTTATTGTTATTATTAATTAATAAATTATAGTGAAATCCCTAAGAATGTCATAAATGCGATACCCATTAAACCAGTAATGATAAATGTGATACCAGCTCCTTTTAATGGTGCAGGGATGTGAGAGTAAGCGATTTTCTCCCTAATAGCAGCCATTGCAATAATAGCTAACCACCAACCAATACCAGAACCTAAAGCAAATGCTCCAGCCTCACCTATAGTAGCATAGTCACGCTCTTGCATAAATAATGAACCCCCAAGGATAGCACAGTTTACTGCGATAAGTGGAAGGAAAATACCTAGTTGGTTATATAATGTTGGAGAGAACTTCTCAACAACCATCTCTACAAGCTGAACGATAGATGCAATTACCGCAATAAATAAGATGAAACTTAAGAAACTTAAGTCTATATCTTTATATTCAGGATTCACCCATGTTAAAGCCCCTGGAGAAAGTATATATTCATTTAAAAGGTAGTTTACAGGAACTGTTACCACCATCACAAATACTACAGCAGCACCTAGACCCATAGCTGTTTTAACACTCTTAGAAACTGCGATATATGAACACATACCGAAGAAGAATGCAAACACCATATTGTCAATAAAAATTGACGTTACAAATATGTTTAATAAATTTTCCATATCTCTTTTTTATTAGTTTATTTCTCGCAAAGAGACTTATTACGTGAACGGTGAATCCAGATGATTATACCTACACAAATAAGCGCCATAGGAGGAAGTAGCATAAGACCATTATTTACATAACCTGCTTCATATACAGCATTAGGAATGATTTGGTAACCCCAAAGTGTACCAGCACCTAAAAGCTCTCTTACAGCACCTACAATAACTAAGATTAAACCATAACCTAAACCATTACCAATACCATCAAGGAAAGCTGGCCAAGGTTTGTTACCTAAAGCGAACGCCTCGATACGTCCCATGATAATACAGTTAGTGATGATAAGACCTACAAAAACTGAAAGCTGCTTACTGATGTCATAAACATAGGCTTTAAGAACTTGGTCTACAAGAATTACTAACGCCGCAACAACAACAAGTTGTACGATGATACGTATACGAGAAGGAATAGTGTTTCTGATTAACGAAACGATAAGGTTCGCAAAAGCAGTAACCACAATTACAGATAGCGCCATAACAAAGGCAGGTTTCAACTTAGCAGTAACAGCTAAAGCCGAACAAATACCTAAAATCTGAACAGTGACAGGGTTGCTGTCTCCTAGAGGTGAAGTTAACAACTTCAAATTTTTAGCCGAAAACATTGGCTCTTTTTCTTTAGTACTCATAATTTTCTCCTTTCACTATTTAGACTTTTGATTTTCAATAAAAGGCTTGTAAATATCAAGACAATCAAGAATCATAGCTTGTACTGCACGAGAAGTAATAGTACCACCAGATATAGCATCTACAGCGTGGTCGTTTCCTTTAGAAGAACCAGCACCTTTCAATACTTGAATACCTACAAATGTAGAATTATCAAAAATTGTTTTATTTACAAATTGACCTTGAAAAGCAGGAGTAGCAATTTCAGCACCTAAACCTGGAGTTTCACTTTTGTGGTCAAATACAACACCATCAACAGTGTTTAAATCATCACTAAGTGCTATATAACCCCAAATTGGACCCCATAGACCTGTACCATAAACTGGGAATACATAGTTAGTTTTTCCAGCATTGTTTTTGCTAATAAAAACAGGTAATGTAATTTGATCTTTTGGTTTTGCAAGCTCAGCTTTTAAGTTATTTAATACAGCAAAGGTCTCTGCTGCATCAGCGTTTTGTTTTTCACCTTTGTCATTTACTAAGAAACTCTCAACGATATATTTAGCATATTCTGCTTTTACAAAAGTTGCTTTATCAGCAGCTTTGTCAGCTTCCGCTGCTTGGTAAAGCCCTACAGAACTTAAAATATCACTCATTTTCTCAACCTCAACATTAGCTTGTTGTATAGGTTTCAATGTGAGAGCAGTAAACGACAACACTATAGCAACTACTACTACAAGAACTATAGAGTAGCCTATTATATATGTATTGCTTTGTTTGTTCATAATACTCTTTTTTAATTAATTGGTAAATAAAGGGGGAACTCTATAAACTGACTTACACGACTTTAGGCTTCAAAGATGAATCTAAAAATCCGAAGACTGAACACCTAAATTGTTGCCAATTTTTAGAAGTCCTCTAAATGTTATGCTTTACATTTTTTAGCTCTACGTTTCACTGAACCATCAACAACATAGTAGTCAATAAGTGGAACCATAGCGTTCATAAATAAAATAGAAAGCATCATACCTTCTGGGTAACCAGGGTTAACAACACGTACTAGAACAGCAATAACACCGATTAGGAAACCATAGATATACTTACCTTTAAGTGTTTGTGAAGCAGTTACAGGATCTGTAGCCATGAACACAGCACCAAAAGCAAAACCACCCATTAATAAGTGTTGGTAAGCAGGAATTTCCATGTAAGCATTTGCGCCAATAGCATTGAATAAAAGACCCATTAAGTAACCACCTGCAAAAACAGATACCATAATTCTCCAGTTTGCAATTCCTGTATAAACAAGAATGGCAGCACCGATAAGAATAGCGATAACGCTAGTTTCACCAATACTACCTGGGATAAGACCAACGAATTGGTCGAATGCCGAACTAGAGAAAGTAATAGAGTCTGCTTTTTCAGCTAGAGCATTAGCAGCTTCTGTTAATGGAGTTGCACCTGAGTAACCATCAATAATACCTTCACCTTTAGTCATACCTGCAATCCAAATTTTCTCACCTGAGATAAATGGAGTGTAAGCAAAGAACATAAATGCACGAGCAAGTAATGCAGGATTAAACACGTTCATACCTGTACCACCGAATACCTCTTTACCAATTACTACAGCGAAAGCAGTAGATACAGCAACTATCCATAGAGGAGCGTCAACTGGCATAACTAGAGGAATTAACATACCTGAAACAAGGAAACCCTCGTTTACTTCGTGTTTACGGATTTGAGCAAAAATAAACTCAATACCTAAACCTACGACGTAAGATACAATAACTATAGGTAATACTTTAAGTAATCCGAAGAAGAAAGTTTCACAAAAACCTGCTTCTGCACCTATAGCTTTGAAGTGCTGGTAACCAGTGTTATACATACCAAACAAAAGTGCAGGTAGTAAGGCAACAACAACAACGAACATTGTTCTTTTCAAATCTATGGCATCACGGATGTGGCTACCTTTTTTAGTAACCGTATTAGGCACAAATAGAAAAGTCTCGAAAGCATCAAAAGTTGAATTTAACTTTTCAAACTTTCCACCCTCTTCGAAATTTGGCTTAATTTTATCAATATATTTTCTTAGTGATTTCATTTCTTTAAAATCTTAAAATTAGCTTAGCTCTTTAATCATTAGGTTTATACCGTCACGCACAATCTGCTGAACATCAATTTTTGATGTACAAACAAATTCACATAGGGCTAAATCTTCTTCGATTACTTCATAAATACCAAGGTTTTCCATTTTGTCTATATCACCAGCAAGAATTGCTTTAAGAAGATAAACAGGATAAATATCCATTGGTAAAACTTTTTCGTACTCACCAGTCATAACAAAGGCACGCTCACCTCCATTAACATTAGTATCAAGGTTGTACTTTTTAGATGGGCACATCCATGATAGGTAACTACGAGAAACAGAGAATTTGTTTAATCTTGGAGCAATCCAACCTAAAAACTCATAGTAATCACCTTCAGGGATAGCTGTAATAGCATTAGCTTGATAAGCTACATAGCTATCAGCTGCTACTTTCTCGCCTGTAAGTACGTTACCACAAATAATACGAGGTGTTGTTTCTGCACTCTTAACTAAAGAGTCTGCGATAACACTCTTAAGTGTAGCGCCCGAAATAACTTTACAATAGTGAGGTTTCTCAATCATAGAACCTGCTACAGCAATGATTCTAGTCATGTCTACCTTACCAGTAGCAAATAAACGACCTAAGATAACTAAGTCTTGGATGTTAACTGTCCATACAGTGTCACCTTTAGAGATAGGAGCTGTGTGGTGAATTTGGATACCAACATTACCTACAGGGTGTTTACCACTGAAAGTGTTAACTTCTACACCTGTTAATGATTTGAACGCAGCAGTAGTAGATTTCTCAGAAACACCTAAGTACACTTTACCAGATGTTAATTTCTTTAAAACCTCCATACCAGTTTTAAACTCTGCTTCACATTCTTTAATCATAAAATCAACATCACCAGCTAGAGGTGCTGAATCGAAACCAGATACGAAGATATCACGAGGAGTATCTTTCGACGAAGCGATAATACCATAAGGTCTTTGAGTCATAAATGACCATAAACCAGCCTCAAGAATTTTAGCAACAACATCTTCTCTAGAAAGAGATGCTAAATCGCCAATTTTGAATTCTTCATAGCTTCTTTCAGCAGAAGGAGCAATGACAATTTCCAGAATTTTACGCTTAGCGCCACGGTTAATAGCGACAATAGTACCACTTATCGGAGCTGCTACTAACACCTCTGGGTTGTACTTGTCAAAGAAAAGCGGCGTTCCGGCTTTAACTTCATCATCAACTTTCACTAATAATTTAGGCGTTACACCCATAAAATCAGTAGGTTTCACTGCGTAAGTCTCTGCTACAGGAGCAACAGTAATAACTTTCTCAGCTTCACCTATTAAGTTAATGTCAAGTCCTTTTTTCAATCGGATAACTTTTGACATAATTAATTAATATTTGAAATTTAGATAAATTCTTTCAGTGTATAAATAAGGTGGGTATAAAATATTATTTTACAAGCTCCTCAGTAGTTTAAATGAAAAAAAACAGTAAAAAAAACACCTATTTTTTATCAAAACTATCTACAAAGGTAACTTATGTTTCGTGATGATGCAAAAAAAACTGTTTATTTTTTCAAAATATTTTTTTGTGTGTAAAAATATACAGAGTGTATAAATTTATTAATATTTATATTAGTATATTTGCACCACACAATTAAAAAAACAAAAAACTCATATCATGATCCAGAAATACCTAAATCTAGTAAAATTTTCTCATACCATTTTCGCCATGCCTTTTGCTATGGTAGGGCTTACCTATGGATTTAAAGTTCTAGAAGGCGATTTTAAACCTAGTATACTTGTAGCTGTTGTGCTATGTATGATTTTCGCTAGAAATGCGGCTATGGCTTTTAATAGGTATATAGACCGTGATATAGATGCTAAAAATGAGCGTACTGCTGTACGTGAAATTCCAGCAGGCGTTATCTCGCCTCGTAAGGCGTTAACATTCACAGTATTAAACTGTACACTTTTCATTATTACAACCATATTCATTAATAAGCTGACACTTCTGTTAAGTCCTGTAGCCTTGCTTGTAGCTTTAGGATATAGCCTCACAAAACGTTTCACATGGCTTTGTCATGTATTCTTAGGCTTGGCACTTGCTATAGCTCCAACAGCTGCATATATCTCTGTAACAGGTGAGTTTAACTATGTTACTATCATTATTTCTTTCATTGTGTTATTCTGGACAGCAGGATTTGATATACTATATGCCTTACAAGATGAGGAATTTGATGCTTCGAACAACTTATTCTCCATACCTTCATATTTTGGCATAAAAAAAGCACTTATTATAAGTGCCTTTTTCCATTTGATTACTATATCCCTAGTGTTTTACCTTTACTTCACAGTTTTCAGTTCATACTACTACCTTACAGGTGCCGTACTATACTCTGCCCTTCTTATCTATGAGCACGTAATAATAAAACCTAACGACATATCCAAAGTCAACCTAGCCTTTGCAACATCCAACGGATTAGGCAGTGTTGTATTTGCCATTTTCACTATCATTGCCATTCTGTCTTAACATTAAGTAACTAATTTAAACTAAATATAGTCTATAAACCATTTTTTATTAGTTTTTAATCATAAATATATATAGTTCTGTAAGTATTTAACTCATATTCAATATAAATTCACACTCTTAACTCAAAAAAAATAGAGACTTACAAAAACAAATTTACACACAAAAATCATACTGCAAATAACTAAATACCAAACATATACAAATTTGTAATACAAAATTTATACTGATTAATAAAGTTAAAATACACATTTCATACGTACACAACAAATAAGCAATATGTTGTGATAATAAATAAAATTAAGCATTTGTATATTTGTACAAGAGAACCTCTAGAGCTCTATACATAATTTACCAACTTTAGGAAACTTCTAAAAATTGGATTTTAACGCTTTTGAATTTTAATGTTTCATCTTTAAACTTTCCAAAATGTGCCATAGGAACCACTATGCCATCATTTTAGAAACTCTAAATCTAAAACTCTAAAATCCAAAATCGAATAAAACCAATTATTAGAACTCCCCTTAATAAAATTGATTATTTATGAAATTAAAAAAACTTAACCTCCTACTAATTGGGATACTACTATGTATACCATATATAGGAAGGTCGCAAACAGACATGGTAACGGTTAGTGGTGTTGTGGTCGATTCATTGAACAGTCCACTTATTGGAGTTACAATCGTTCAAAAAGACGATTTTACCAAAGGTACTATTACACTAAGTAATGGAGAATTTTCTCTTCAAGCCAAACAAGGTTCAACTCTTGTTGTATCATATTTAGGTTATGAAACTGAAGAGATCGTAGCAAATTCAGCTTCACCAATTAGAATTGAACTAAGTAGCTCAGCTCTCGAATTAGATGATGTTGTAGTAATCTCTTATGGTGTTGCTAAAAAAGAGGAGATTGTTGGCTCAATCTCTACAGTTAATATGAGCGATGCTAGCTCAACTCCTTACAACCGTGTAGAGCAAATGTTACAAGGTAAGGTTACGGGAGTTACCGTTGTTCAAAATACAGGTGAACCAGGCTCAGGAGTTTCTGTTAACATTCGTGGTATCGGAACAACTGGTGACAGCGCGCCTCTATATGTAATAGATGGTATACCTACTAAATCTGGACTTAACAACTTCAACCCTCAAGACATTGAATCAATCTCTATCTTGAAAGATGCGTCAGCAGCGGCTATGTATGGTTCACGTGCTGCTAATGGAGTTGTATTAATCAAAACAAAATCAGGTAAGGCAGGTACGTTTACCCTTAATTACGATCAATATCACAGTGTACAAAGTAATATCAAACAATTCGATATGCTAAACGCACAAGAATGGGCTACAGTACGAAACCAAGCGACTTTAAATGACAACCCTGATGCAACGCTTCCATGGTCGGACGTTGAATCATTGGGTGAGGGCACCAATTGGCAGGAGGTAATTATGCAAAACGCTCTGATTCAGAACTACAACTTATCTCTTGCAGGAGGTAATGAACAAGTTAGATACGCTCTTTCATTAAATCATTACGAGCAGGACGGTATTATCAAGTACTCAGATTATGAAAGGAGTTCAATACGTGTCAACATAGATGCCTCACCTAAAAAGTGGCTTGACTTTGGAAACAATGCATCATTCTCGATGATTGGCAAAAATGGGGTTGATGTCTACACTGATGGAGTATTAAAGAATTCAATTTTGGCCGTACCTACAATGTCCGTATATAACGAAGACGGATCGTTTGCAGGACCTAATACTCTGCTTGAAGGTAACACACGTAATCCTCTTAGCCAAGCAGCAAGCTCTAATATTGACGACGAAACTTATCGATTTACAAATAGTACATACATAGGGTTAAATCTAATGGACGGAATGACCTTCAGAAGCTCTCTTGGTATTGATTATCTTTCGTCACGTTATAGTGAGTTTACCCCAACTTACAAAGAAGGAGATTTAGAGAATAACGAAGCATCTCTCTACAACCTGATGTACTCAACACTAGATGTAATTTGGGAGAATACATTTAACTATACATTTAATATTAATAAAAGTAAATTCGGTGTTTTGTTGGGATACTCTATGGAGCAGAACATAATGAAGAATATGTACGCTACTAAGAGTGGTTATGTATCTAACGAAGAATATCTTCATTTCCTAGATAACGGCACAGTCGTAAGCTCGGCAAGTCAAGTGGGAGGTACACAAGAAGAGTGGTCAATGATGTCGGGATTTGGACGTATCGACTATGGTTACGACAATCGCTATCTTGCATCAGTGACAATGCGTGCTGACGGTTCAAGTCGCTTTGCACAAGGCAATAGACTTGGGATATTCCCATCAGTTGCTGTGGGCTGGAGAATCTCTGAGGAGGACTTTATGGATAGTTCAGCAATCAACAACCTAAAACTTAAGGCAAGTTGGGGACAGCTGGGCAACCAGGATATTGGTCTCTACTCTTACTGCGGAACTATGAGTCCCTACTACTATAATATGGATGGAGAGGCAATTGTTGGATACGCTCCAAGTGCTTTATACAATGAGGATATTAGCTGGGAAACAACCACTCAAGTAGACCTAGGAGTAGAGTTTGCAACATTACGAAACAAGCTTACTATTGAGGCAGGTTACTACTACAAACTTACTGACGATATGTTAGTTCAGCTCCCAGTATCATCAACTACTGGATTTTCATCAGGACCTTATCAAAATGCAGGAAGTGTACGCAACCAAGGTTTTGAATTCGCTGTAAACTACAGAAATAGTGTTGGTGACTTCAACTACGACATCAATGCTAATTTCACCACAGTCGACAATAAGGTTATGAGCTTAGGTGGTCTAGAAGACCCTATCACACAGGGCGTATTCTTCGATCTAAATACCAGAACCGAGAAGGGACAACCAATAGGTCAGCTATATGGTTATGTTATGGAAGGCATCTATCAAACACAGGAGGAAATCAATGAGCACCTTTATGCTACTGAGAATCCTAGTTTTGTACCTGGTGATGTAAAGTATAAGGATTTAAATAACGACGGAGTATTTGACTCAAATGACAGAACGGTTATTGGTAATCCTATACCTAAATTTATCTTTGGATTAAACCTATCGGCAGACTACAAAGGCATAGATTTTATGGCTCAATTCCAAGGTGTAGCAGGTAACGACATTTACAACGCAACTAAGTGGTGGTCAGAGAACACCTCTGAAACTCGTAACTATAGCCCTGCTGTTTTAGACTCATGGACAGGTCCTGGAACATCTAACACTATGCCACGCTTAACTATGGGAGCATCACAAAACAACATTGCATCAACACGCTATGTTGAAGAGGGTGACTACATACGATTAAAAAACCTACAAGTTGGCTACACCTTCCCATCGAATTGGATGAAAAAGGTATGTGTCCGTTCACTTCGCTTATACGTGAGTGCACAAAACCTATTCACAATAACTAAATACACTGGATTCAACCCTGAAGTGAGTGGTGGTTTCGATGAAATTACTTATCCACAAGCACGCACATTTACAGTTGGTGTTAACTTAGGTATATTTTAATAGACATAAAAGATAAAAACAATGAAACGATTAATATATATATTTTTAGTATTAACCACATTGAGTTCGACCTCATGTGAGGGATTTTTAGACAAAGATCCTAATATGTTATCAACAGCTACATTCTACGAAAATGATTCACAAGCCATCGAAGGTGTAAATGCTGTGTACGCAGTGTTCTATGATTTCTATCTAAACCACGTAGGCTTTGATGTAGATTGTCTTTCGGATGATATAATCAAAGGACACGGTACCGATTTCTCGGACTATGTATCATTTAACATTGGCCAGATTCCTGCTTCTAACTCAGCTGTGAGTAGCCTGTGGGGAAGTTACTATAAAGCTATTTATCGCGCTAACTATGTGATTGATAATGTAGAAGGTAATGGTACTATTTCGGATGAGACAGCTAATATGGTGTTGGGTGAGGCTTACTTCCTTAGAGCCTACTTCTACCATGAGATTGTACAGCGTTGGGGTGATTGTCCTTTAATCACATCGACTATCGACCAACTAGGCTCTCCTGCTAGAACACCAAAAGATGAGGTTTATACTCAAATTGAAAACGACCTACTCAGAGCGTCAGAGCTTTTGAGTTATATTGCTGATGCTGATGCTGGTCGTCCTAACATAGGAGCTGCAAAATCTCTTCTTGGATTAGTGTATCTTTCGCAAAATAAGTTTGAAGAGTGTTACGATGCGCTTACCCCAGTTGTAACGGATGAAGGTGGTAAGTATGGTTACTATCTAATTGAAGATCTAGACAATCTATTTCAGCTAGACAACAATAATGGTCCAGAGTCGATTTTCGAGATTCAATCGCGTCACGAAGCACCACTTGGTGAGACCATAGCTTTTAATCACTGGATACGTCCGAGAGGTTTATCAGTACATGGTGGTCTAGGATTTCCTATGCCTACTCAATCGCTTTTTGACGAATTTGAGGATGGAGACCTACGCCGTGAATTTGCAATCATCGCTGATGGTGAATCTATAGCACCAGAGCTAGGTGACGAGTGTTTCAGTAGTGCTCTTGCTCCAGAAACAGGATACAGCTATGGAAAATATGTAAAGGGTGTCGATGTTGGAGATTACCAGGAACGTTTGGGACAAAACAAAAAACTAATACGATATGCCGAAGTATTACTAGCATACGCCGAGGCAGCTTACGAAAGCGGCCATGCATCAGAGGCTTGGTCAACACTTGAAATTGTACGAACTCGCGCATTCTTGGGAACACCACCTAAATATAGCACTGACTTTACTGAGGCAATCCGTCACGAGCGCCGCGTCGAACTTGCAGGAGAGAATAAGCGCTATTTTGATTTGCTTAGATGGGGCATTGCTGAACAGGTACTAACTGCTGATTGTAAGAAACATGACGGATATTCATACGATTATGTGTTTAACTCACAAGCTAAAGGTCTTTACCCTATCCCTCAAACAGAGTTGGATTCAAATACCAACCCTGACTTTTATCAAACAGATGGATATTAAACAAATAAAGATAGCATTATGTGAAACGCCATAAGATATTATTATATTTGTATGGCGTTTACATAATACTTATGAACAAAAAATTAGAAAATTATGAAAAGAATCTTTTTAGTATTATTTACACTGACATCGCTCTTTGCGACGGCATCAAACGACTCTACAGGGTGGGAGATAACCGCCTCTTCTAAAGAAAACTACAACGGAGTCACCGTATCAAATGGTCGTATTGGTATTGTAAGTGGCTGTAATCTCTTCTGTGTTTCAGATATAGTTCTGAATGGTGTATTCGACGTGCAGTTTGCAGGTGGAGTAAGTCGCGTGGTGCGTGGACCTGTATACACTAACCTAGCTATCAATGTTGATGGGTTACCTGTTACTGATGACAACATCTCAAACTGGAGTCAAACACTTAATATGAAGGAAGCCTACATTAAAACATCGTTTGACTTCAAAAACAAAATCAAAGTGGATTATTCGATTATGGCTCTTCGCAATCTTCCCTACATGGGAATTGTAGTGGTTGACGTAACCTCTCTTGAAGATGTAACATTCAGTGCAACAAACGCTACAGTATTCCCTGAAGAGTTACAACAAGGACAATCTCAGTTTAAAGTGTTGAGAGATGCTCACGAAGTGATGCCTCTTTGCACATCTGAGGCTATCAGTCGTACAGGATTACAGAATCTTGCATCGTGTTCAGCATTTCTATTCGATGATGAGGTGGTACCAACAAACGGAGGGGCTAACAATCAACAAATGGCATTCACTAAGGAGCTTAAAAAAGGTGAGAAGTTTAGATTTGCCCTTATCGGTTCAAGTTGTACTTCTCGTGACTTTGTCCACCCTACAGCCGAGGCTGAGCGTATGACAGTTTTTGCTCTACGCAGTAAATTGTCTGATATCATCGATGGTCATATTGAGAAGTGGGACGAGTTATGGCAAAGCGATATCATCATCGAGGGTAACGAAGCAGATCAATTAGACGTACGCCTAGCACTATACAATCTTTATTCATTCGGACTAGAGGATTCACGCTTAAGTATCGCCCCAATGGGTTTATCTACTGTCACTGGGTATAATGGTCATATATTTTGGGATACAGAATTATGGATGTTCCCACCTTTGCTTATGCTTAATCAATCAATCGCTAAATCGACTATAGATTATCGTACTGACCGCCTTCCTAAGGCTATACAACGTGCTAAACTATTTGGTTACAAAGGTGCTATGTATCCATGGGAGAGTGATGATAGCGGTGAAGAAGCTACTCCAACATGGTGTCTAACTGGCACTTTCGAACACCATATCACAGCAGATATTGGTATTGCATTTTGGAACTACTATCGCGTAACTCAGGATCGTGACTGGTTACGTAATGAAGGTTACTCGGTGATTGAGAATGTTGCAAACTTCTGGGCATCTCGTGCTACAAAAAATAGCGATGGTAGCTACTCTATTATCAATGTAGTAGGAGCTAATGAATTTGCTCCAAATGTTGATGACAATGCATTTACTAATGGTTCAGCGAAATCTGTACTACAATATGCAATTAAAGCAGCAAAAGTATTAAAAATCACGCCAAACCCAATGTGGAGTGATGTTGCTAGCAACATCACACTACACAAATTTGCAGATGGCGTTACTATGGAACACTCTAAATACGATGGCGACATTATCAAACAAGCTGATGTAAACCTACTAGCGTTCCCTCTTGAACTTATCACTGACAGAGAGCAAGTAAAACGTGATTTAGACTACTATGAGCCTAAAATCCACGAGAACGGTCCAGCAATGGGTAACTGTATTTTAGCTATCCTTCACGCACGTTTAGGCGATCGTACAAATGCATACGAGCTTTTCAAAAAAAGCTATATGCCTAATAAACGCCCTCCATTTGGAGTTTTATCGGAGTCTGCATTCTCAGATAATCCTTACTTCGCAACGGGTGCAGGTGGAATGCTCCAAGCTGTATTGTGTGGATTCGGAGGTTTACGATTCACAGACAAAGGAATCGAGCAGGGTGCTACAATGCTTCCTAAAGAATGGAGTTCATTAACAATCAAGGGTGTAGGTCCTCAAAAACAAACTTACATAGTTACTGAGTAATAATAAAAAGGGGTAGAGACATAGACAATATGGTTCTACCCTTCATCCAATTTTAAAATATTGACTATGCGTAAATTATTGTTATTTATTTTTATATTGTCAATCAATTCTTCCTGTACAAATCGATTTGACACACTCTTTAAAGGAGTTTCCAATGGTGGTTTAACGAGCAATAAACCCTATATAACACAAGGGCTAAAGTCTCATATCATTGGTCATCAAGATGGCTCTTTCCCCGACGTTGGCAACCACAACCAAGGAGAAATGATGGGCTTATGGAGTCATCCTATAAAACTTGCTGATGGATTTTGGCTGAAACTGACCGATGCTGTGAATAATAACTATTCATTCCTTTCAGTAGATAGTATGGTAGTATATCCTCATAAAAACAACTTTTTCCACACCCCTTTACTATCAGGTATAGAGGTAGTTTCAACACAATTTGCATCAGACAAAACAGAAGGTGTTGTAATAGAATACCGTATCACTAACAAGAGTGGTTCGTCACGAGAGTTAATAATCGACTTCTATCTCAATACCGATATTTCGCCTGTTTGGTACTCTAATGCATCAGAGGTTTATGACTCACCAGATAATGTTGAGTGGGATAATCAGCTCAACCTGTTTCATAGTAAGGATAGCTTAAATAATTGGCACATGGTTTGGGGCTCAAATTTCACTCCTACCTCTTACGATATAAATCGCAAGAAGAAAATGCAAACTCAGGGGGCAAATGGAGTTGGGACCATACACTCAAACCGCGTAAAACTATCAAAGGGTGAAGATATTACAGTAAGATACACGATAGCATCTTCGATTAATAGTGAAACAGAAGCTATCGCAAGGTATAAAGAGTTACAAAACAATTTCAAAGAGCAGTTCAACCAGAAACGCAATGACTACGTAAAGATTTTAGAAGCATCTGCATTAGATATTCCCGACAAGAAGCTACAAGAGTGTTACGACTGGGTACGCATCAACACACGATGGCTTGAAATGAATGTAGAAGGTATAGGGCATTTTCTATCAGCTGGTGCAATCGAATATGCATGGCTATTTGGATGTGATAACTCCTACGCACTACAAGGTTCATTAGCAACGGGACAGTTTGAATTAGCAAAATCAACTCTCAAAATACTTGCGGACGTATCTAATAAAAACAACAACGGTAGTGGACGTATCATCCACGAAATAAACACTGTAGGCAACGTCTCCAATTCGGGAAATACACAAGAGACAGCCCACTTTGTGATGGCAGTATGGAAAACATACGAATGGACGGGCGATATAGAATTTCTTAAAACACTATATCCTACAATAAAAAAGGGAATAGAATGGCTTACAAAAGTATCCGACACTAATGACAATCTTTTCCCTGAGGGTAATGGCATAATGGAGGTTAAAGGATTACATGCTGAACTACTTGATGTGGCAGTCTACACTCAACAAGCGGTAGAAGTAGTTGCAAAAGCTGCAAAATTGTTTGGCGACAACGAATTATACGAACGCTACACTCTACTTTCATCTGAAATGCGTAACAAAATCAACAGCGAGTTTTGGAACGAAGAACAATCAAGCTACTACGACTTTTTCGCATCTTCACAAGAGGCTATTAGAGTAACCAAAGATGCCATAGATTTTGCTAAAGAACGTGACCTCTATAATTTAGACGATGTGATATCGTTCTACAACTCTCAATTAGAGATTCTTGCAAATGAACCAGCAGATAGAATAGGGGGACGATTTACCAATAAAAACTGGATTATTACTATTCCAATGGAAACTGGTATCGCGCCCAAAGAACGAGCAATAGTTGCTATGGATAAAATTCGTAATGATAACTGTGGGGAGTATGGACCATTCCTATCAGCAGTTGAAAGGCGACACATGATGACTATATCAACAGGTGTTCAAGCTGTTAGTGAGTCTAACTATGGACGTGCAGACTATGCTATTGAGTACCTTAAAATGATAGAAAAAAGTTTGGGAATGAATATGCCTGGTGCAATCAATGAGATGATGCCAAACTATGGATGCCCTGTGCAAGCATGGACTATATATGGTGTCGGTACTACCCTAGTTTCAAACATTATGGGTATAAAACCAAGCGCATCTGAGAGAAAAATTATCCTCAAACCTCAGCTACCAACAAATTGGGATAGAGCAAAAATCACTGATGTAAAGGTTGGTGACGGTGTGATTTCATTAGAGATCGTAAAAAGTGCTGAAGGGGTTAATTATATCGTTCATAGCAAAGGTATAGATTGGGACATTAGGTTAATTCCTATGGGTGACGACAAAGAAATTGCAATAAAACCGAATGATAAATTACTAATAAAATAAAGTGCACCTCCATAAGGGAACTTCCCTCAAACTAGTTTTTAGAAAATTCCCAAAGATTTAATAACAATAATTCAAAAAAAGTGTAATATTGTTTAGTAATTTAATAAATTTCATTACTTTTGCCTTAGAAAATGTTTTTAATCAACTTAAGGGAATTTCTAAAAACTGGATTTCAATACTTTTAAATTCTAGTAAAACCAGTTTCTAGAACTCAACATAAATAATTATATAAATGAGGGGGAATAAATATATCCATTACACTATCGTAATTCTTGCACTCTTTCTAATCATAGTAGGTTTATTATTGACTAAAGAAAGAGTTGTGATAGGATTTGCCCAGTGTACTGGAGGAGATTGGCGAATACAGATGAATAATCAAATGTTATCGGAGTCAAAATTCTACGACAATGTTAAAATAGAAATTCTCAATGCAAATGGTGATACACAAAAGCAAATTGAAGATATTCGACGTCTCATAAAGAAGCAAGTAGACCTTCTTATAGTATCCCCTGTAGAGGATAGTGTAATTGTTCAAGAGTTCAACAAAATAAATTTTAAAGGTATCCCCATCGTATTAGCTGATCGTAACCTTTCATCAAACAAACACATCTCTTTTATCGGTGCTAGCAATATTGAGGTCGGTGAATTAGCTGCACAGTACATAACAAAAAAACGCGGCGACATACCAACCGAGATAGTGTTGATTAGAGGCTTCGAACAATCAACACCCACAGTGGAGCGTCGAGATGGATTTGTAAACACCCTTAAAGAGTACCAAAACTACAATATCACAACGATTGTATCAGGTAATGACAGAGACGGCATTAGCCTTAAAAATACACAAAAAATCATTCAAGAAAATATCAACCTTATCAAAGATGTTGATGTGGTCTATGCCTTTAATGATGCTATGGCTATTATTGTCAGTGAAGAACTAAAAAAAATTGGCGTTAAGGAACGACCTATTATCATTGGAGTTGATGGTTTAATGAGCTATGGCGGAGGAATTGAAGCCGTGCGTAGAGGTGACATCGATGTTACTATTGTCTACCCTACTGGCGGCGAAAAAATCATATCAACTATTATGCAAATAATCCAAAAATACTCCATAGCAAAAGAGATAAACCTACCTGTCACACTCATCGATAAAGACAATGTGGATGCCTATTACAAACGTAGCATAGAGTTGATTGAACAGCAAAATAAAAGCGATATTCTATATAATAAATATGAGAGATTACACCGCCGAGCGTTGGTACTTTTCTCTATGATTATAGCAATCTTTATTACATTAGGTTACTGGTTCATATACAGATACTATAAATTAACAAAACACAAAGAGGTGACCGAATATGATAAGACCATCGGCGGCATTGTTGATTTCAAAAAGAATATGGACAGCCTGATTAAGGCGCATTATGCGGAGGAGGATCTAGACATGAACAAATTTGTAGAGCAACTAGATGTTCCGAGAGCTTATTTTTATAGTAAGTTCAAAGATATCTATCATGATACTCCAAACAACTACCTACGTAACTACCGCCTTGACAAATCAAAGGAGTTGATAAAGACAAAAACGTACAACATATCGGAGATTGCATATATGGTTGGGTTTTCATCGCCAGCATACTACACTAAGTGCTTCAAGGAGCGATTTAAATGTACACCAACAGAGTTTTTACAAACATTAAACAATTAAAAATGAGACAAAAAATCAATATTATCACAGCAGTTTTACTCTTTTGGGGAGTGACTGTTATGGCGCATAACATTAATTCGCCAAACGGAGATTTAGCTCTAAATTTTGAGCTTAACGAAACTGGAACACCTCACTACACCCTAAATTATAAGGGAAAAGAAGTGATTAAAAGTTCAAAATTGGGCTTTACTCTACATCCCACTATAGACTGGAGTAGTGATTTTGAACTAGAGGACGTGACATTCAACGAGGTCAACGAAAGTTGGACTCCCGTATGGGGACAAGAGAGCACAATAATTGACAACCACAAAGAAATGGCTGTCACGCTTGTACAGAAAGCTACAAAGTGGAAAATGATTATAAGATTTAGACTTTTCAACGACGGTTTAGGCTTTCGCTATGAATTCCCTTATCAAAATCATCTTCGTCACTTCATAATTATGGACGAGAAGACTGAATTTAATCTAACTAGCGACCATAAAGCATTCTGGTTACCTGGAGATTACGACACAAACGAATATCCTACTACCACATCGAAACTATCTGAGGTGTCGTCACTAATTGGTGAGGTTCGTAAAGAGGCATTGGCTGCTAAAGCACCTACACCAACTCTTGCTGTGCAGACTCCATTGATGCTTAAATCAGAAGACAACATTTACATCAACATCCACGAAGCTGCACTAATTAACTTCCCTGCTATGTGTCTTGACCTTAATGAAAAGACCTTCTCATTAAGCTCACACCTGACTCCTAATGTGAATGGTTTAAAAGGATTCATAGACACAGGTAGCGTTAGTCCATGGCGTACAGTCGTTGTAAGTGATGATGCGCGCGATATCTTATCATCAAGGTTGATTCTTAACCTTAATGAGCCAACATCTTTTGAAGATACATCATGGATTACTCCTATTAAATATATTGGTGTGTGGTGGGAGTACTTTGTCGGTGGTGGTTCTCAATGGTCGTACACTGATAATCAAAATATTACCATAGGAAAAACCGATTACACTCAACTAAAACCACATAATCGTCACGGAGCTAATAACGAACACGTGAAGGAGTATATTGATTTTGCTGCTAAACATGGTTTCGATGCCGTATTGGTAGAGGGCTGGAACGAAGGCTGGGAAGATAACTACGCCTATCACAAAGAACGCATATACAGCTTCACCAAGGCTTATCCTGATTTCGATGTAGAGGGACTTCACCAATATGCAAAATCTAAAGGTGTTAAAATCATCATGCATCATGAGACAACTTCATCGGTAATCGACTATGAACGTCAGCTCCAAGATGCCTTTAAATTTATGGTAGACAATGGTTATAATTCAGTTAAGACAGGATATGTTGGTCGGATTAATCCTCGAAGCGAATACCACGATGGACAATGGATGGTTAACCACTACAATCATGTTGCAGAACAAGCAGCACGCTATAAAATCATGGTCAACTCACACGAGGCCGTACGTCCAACGGGGCTATGTCGCACATATCCAAACTGGATTGCACAAGAGTCAGCACGTGGAACCGAGTTTGAATCATTCAACGGTAATTCTCAAGACCATACGACTATCCTACCGTTCACTAGACTAATGGGTGGACCAATGGACTATACTCCAGGCATATTCGAAGGTGACCTATCAGTATATGGAAGCAACAAGGCTCAATTAAGCACTACTCTTGCTAAGCAACTAGCTCTATACGTGACAATGTATAGTCCCCTACAAATGGCTGCTGATCTAATCGAAAACTATGAGAGATTTCCCGATGCTTTCCAATTCATAAAAGATGTGGCTGTTGATTGGGATAAAAGCTATGTACTAGAGGCAGAACCAGGAGACTACATTACTATCGCGCGAAAGACAAAGGGCAAAAATGAGTGGTTTATAGGAGCAATAACTGACGAAAATAGTCGTCACACTAATATAAATTTAAGTTTCCTTGAAAAGGGGAAAAAATATATCGCAACCATATATGGCGATGGAAAAGATGCACACTGGGCGAAAAACCCTAAAAGCTACAAAATCACCACTAAAGAGGTTGACTCAAAGAGTGTTTTAAAGCAATATTTAGCACCAAGCGGTGGTGCTGCTATCACAATTAGAGAACAATAAGTAACATTAGGGAACTTCTATAAACTGGTAACAGTTAGAAGTTCCCTATAATAATAACGACACAAAGTGCCTATCGTTATTACAAAAAACTAAAGTTTACCCAACGCGTTAACAAGTAAATCCCAAGTCATACCTACAGTAGCAATCTCTATCATCTCTTCTGGTGAGTGAACTCTCCTTAAAGTTGGACCTACAGAAATCATTTCTAGCTGAGGGTATTTTTCTAGGAATAAACCACATTCAAGACCTGCATGTATAGCTTTAACTTTGGCTTCCTTATCGAACAGTTCACTATAAGAATTTACAAAAATCTCTAACAGCTTAGAATCCATCTTTGGACTCCAACCTGGGTAACCATCACTTTGTTTTACCTGTGCTCCACAACTTTCAAAAAGAGTTTTCATAACTTTTGAAAGATATACCTTCTTGCTATTTACCGAACTACGTTGAGAAGAAGAGATAGTAATAACACTGTCCTTAATCTTTATAGATGCAAGGTTAGTGCTAGTCTCTACAAGGTTTTCAAGGTCGAAACTCATAGCCTGAACTCCATTAAGAGCTAGGTAAACTAGTTTTAATAATGAGTTTACTGTTTCCTGAGGGATGTATTCATAAGAAGATGTTTCACCTAACTCTTGTACTTCAAATGAGATTTTATCTTCTGTAGCATGGAATTCAGCTTTAACTACAGCCTCATACTCAGCAAATTTAGCTTTTATATAATCTACATCTTCTGCATTTACGTTCACCACCGCAAAACACTCCCTAGGAATGGCATTTCTTAGGTTACCTCCGTTTATATCACTAATAGTTAGTGACTTTTCTTCTAGAAGGTCTATTAAAAAACGTGCCATTAATATATTAGCATTGGCATAACCTTTATTGATATCATCACCTGAGTGGCCTCCCTTAAGTCCTTTTATTACGAGCTTTAACGCTGTAGCAGGAGAGGTAGATGTAAGATAATTAAATTTGTATTCTGCGATAGTATCTATACCACCTGCGCAACCTACAAATATTTCACCTTCATCTTCTGAATCTAGGTTTATCAAGTATTTTCCTTTTAGAAGGTCGTTTGAAAGACCAAAAGCTCCTGTAAGCCCTGTTTCCTCGTCAACAGTGAAAAGAGCTTCAATTTTAGGGTGAGATATTTCTTTTGATGCAAGTACAGCCATAGTAAGAGCCATACCTATACCACAGTCTGCCCCTAGGGTTGTACCATTAGCCTTTACCCAACCATCCTCTATGTAGGTTTCTATAGCATCAGTGTCAAAATTAAACTCTTTATCAGAGTTCTTTTCGCATACCATATCCACATGGCTCTGTAGGATGATAGTTTCTTCTGAGCTACTATTTTGAGCTTCTTTATAAATCACTATATTACCTGTTTCATCACATTTGTACTCAAAAGAGTTTTCATTTGCGAAATCTACTAGGTAGGCAATAATTTTCTCTTCTTTTTTTGAAGGTCTTGGAACTTTAGTAATCTCATCAAAAAAATTCCAAACTAAAGTAGGTTCTAGTTTATTTATCATAACATATATATAAAAAAAGGGCTGTTCATTAGTTAACGAACAGCCCCAGTAAAGTTTCTTGAAATTAGCTTAAATTTTATTGTTCTGGAGAATCAGATTTCTTTGAACAACAAGTAGATTCATCTGCTTTTTTAGTGCAATCTGTCTTGTCCCCACATTTTTTAGCTTTCTTAACGCAAGTGCTGTCTTTTTTAGCACATTTGCCTTCTTCTTCACCACAACTTTTCTTTTCTGTTTTTTGCTCAGTACAAGCTTTTTCGCATTCTGTAGGACAGTCTTTAGCATAAGTTGTCATAACAAATACAGAAAGAGCTACAGTAGATAAAAATAAAATTGTTTTTTTCATAATAAACGTTTTTAGTTAGAGTACTTCTAGAAACTAATTTTACAAGTCCTCTTGTTAATAATATTATAGCATTTTTTGCAACTAATATGCCATTTCGTCCGCTCACCACAAAAAAGCGAACCACACTATAACACAAACGTATTTTCATAAAAAAAATTGCTCTAAACAAGCACTAAAAGCACTATTCATGCAAAGTATCTATAGCCTTCACTATAATTTTATCGAAAGGATACATAAACAAATAGAATCCATTATCTCCAAAACCACTATTACGAGCTAGATAGGCATTTATAAATATCTTACAGTTCTTAGCGCTTAATTCGTCTATTCTATTTTTTGTTTTCTTATTAGCAGCAAAATTTTTGAACTGTTTAAATATCTTATCCTCATTAACAGTGAAGTACTCTACTAATTTTTCTTTATTATCAAGAGCTCTAATTTCGGTTCTATTTTCATCTAAGTAGTTAAGAGTAAAGCTAAATAAGGTATTATTATTCATCACCTCAACAAAGTATTTACCCTGAGAGGTAGTGTCTATAGGTACAAATACATCAGGCATGATACCTCCACCTCCATACACTATATTTCCTTTAGGAGTCACAAATTTCAAAGAATCTGGGAAGCTGATACTATCCGCACTTATATGTTCACTATGAGCATATCTATTATAGAAATCTAGCATATATTGCTCAGAACCATTCTCATAAGGACGCTGTATACATCTTCCTGTAGGAGTGTGATATCTAGCTATTGTTAAGTTCATTAACGAACCATCTTTTAAAGACATCTGTTCTTGAACGAGCCCCTTACCAAAAGAGCGACGACCTATGATATTACCTATATCATTATCTTGAAGTGCTCCTGCAACAATTTCACTAGCACTAGCAGAATTTTCATCTATCAACACAACAACAGGTTGGTCTACAAGTTTACCGTTTCCATCAGCATAAGTTTTTTCTATAGGGTAATTTGTACCTTCTGTATAAACTATCATATTCCCTTTAGGAAGGAACTCATTGGCGATAAGTATAGCTTGGTCTAAGTAACCTCCTGAGTTAGCTGTAAGGTCAAAAATCAGTTGTTTCATACCTTCGCTTCTCATTTTCTCTATAGCACTAACAAACTCTCTATGAGAGGTTCTAGCGAAACGACTTAATTTAATATAACCTATCTCTGGTTCTATAAGGAAAGCTGCATCTATACTATTTTGAATTATCTTACCACGTGTTACTTCAAAATCTATTAAATCATCAGCTCCACGTCTCTCTATACCTAGTTGTACTGTTGTACCTCCTGGCCCCTTAAGCATTTTCACTATGCTATCTTGGTTAACCTTACGGCCTGCAACAATAGAATCACCAATTTGTATAATACGGTCACCAGCTAGCATACCCACTTTTTCAGAAGGACCTCCAGCAATTACATCTTGAATTATCACCGTATCTGTAGCCATATTAAACATGATACCTATACCATCAAAAGAGCCGTTCAGTGCTTCATAAGAAGCTATAGCATCTTTTGCTGATATATATGAAGAGTGAGGGTCTAGCTTTGTTAGAATCTTTTGTATAAACTCCTCGCTCAGGGTGTCAACATCAACCGTTTCAACATATTTAGCATCTATCAAAGAAAGTACAGAACCCAGCTTACTAGAATTCTTTATACTACTCTCTATAAGCGCTTTTGTGCTCATCTGTGAAGTTCCCTGTGAACCTGTCGAAGCAACACGATGTGTCACTCTACCCATAACAAAACCTATAATAATAGCTATAGAAAAAAAGATAGGTAGAAAAATATTTTGTTTTTTATTATTTCCCATAAAATTAATTTTATCAATACTCAAATGAACAAAAGACCTGTACAGAACAAACGTAACTTACAAATAACTTATTGCTCACATAACAGAATACAAATATAATAGTTTTTTTCAAATAAAACATAGGGAGCCTCAAAAAGCTCCCTATATTCAAAAATTCATATTTTTAGAAACCATTTACAATATTGACTCTAGGTCATGTCTTCCCATCGTACTAGAAATCTTCTCTTTTGTCATTATAGCTTTATGGGTGTCAGGAATCTCAACTGTTACACCCACGGCACGTTCTATGACATCAGCAAATTTAGAGCTATGAGCTGTAGAGGCATAAAATCCTTCCACTCCTGTATCACACATAGCTGCATAACCTACAGCACTATGAGGACAGCTTAGGTAGCCATATTTCTCATAAATCTCAGCCATAGTTTTTTCTATCTGTTCATCAGTATAGCTAAGACCTATCATTTTTTCGCTTAGCTCTTCCCATGACATAAGTTCTACAAGTCTTTCATAGTTGCTAGGGTCACCCACATCCATAGCGTTAGCGCAAGTTGCGACTGTAGCTTTAGGAGTGTAGACTTTACTATTTAAGAATTGAGGTATCGTATCATTAGCATTAGTTGCAGCAACGAATTTACGTAAAGGAAGACCCATCTTATACGCTAATATTGCCGCTGTGATATTACCAAAGTTACCACTAGGCACTACCACATCACATTCTGTTTTACCTGTAGCTTTTTTCCATTGCACATAAGCCCAGAAGTAATAGAATGACTGAGGAATCCAGCGCAGGATACTTATAGAGTTTGCAGAAGTGATATTTTTAGCTTCACAAAGTTCGTGGTTAGCAAAAACTTCTTTCACCATAGCCTGGCAATCATCGAAGCTACCATCAACTCTTAGTGCGTGGATGTTACCTCCTAGAGTAGTCATCTGACGTTCTTGGAAGTCGCTCACCTTACCTTCAGGGAAAAGTATATACACATCTATACCTTCAACACCATAGAATCCATCCGCTACGGCGCTTCCTGTATCACCCGAAGTAGCAGTAAGGATAATAGTTTTCTTATCGCCACGTAAAGCAGAAAGCATACGCGACATAAATCGTGCACCAAAGTCTTTAAACGCAAGTGTAGGACCATGGAAAAGTTCCAAAGTAAACTTATCGCTATCTCCAAATTGGTGAAGGGGCAATGCGAAATTATAAGCATCAAAGATTATATCTTTCAGTTGTTCTTTATCCATATCTTCACCAAATATCAATTCAGCAACATAATACGCCATATCAGCATACGACTTTTCAGCCTCTGCCTCTAATTTAGCAAGATCTATCTGAGGTATACTCTCAGGCATATACAATCCACCACATGGTGCTAATCCACTTTTTGCAGCCTCCTGCAAAGTATAAAATTTACTTTTATCTCGTGTTCCGTAATATCTCATATCATTTAATTTTTCTATTATATATTATTTATATATTATTATTGGGTAAGTTAATCTATTTTTAACCTGCATAGCTAACACATAATCAATACGCAGTTTTTTTTGACCTGCATAGCTGGCAGGAAACCCAAGGTCTCTCTTTTTTCAAGAGTAGTTCATATTTGCGGCGTTTTTTGAAGTTTTAAGCGGAGCAGCCTCGATGGCTGTGAGCATTGAAACTTTAAAAAAGGTCGCAAAGATGGGCTGCTATTGGAAAAAGCGGAAACCAGGCTCCTATGCCGAGAAACTACATCAAATGGCAGCCTTTGTCATATATTTCTGAGGAGTATACATTGGCATCTATGTTGAGGTTTTCAAAATGTGATAACATAATTTTCGAAATCTCCTCAGCCTTCTCCAAAGTTTCTGCTAAAGCAAAAACTGAAGGACCAGAACCAGATATATTAGCACCCACAGCACCGCACTCCATAATCTTAGCTTTCAGCTCGTCATACCCAGGGATAAATTTCTTGCGGAAAGGCTCTGCTACGTGGTCTTCAAGTGCACGACCTACCAAAGCCACATCACCATTATACAAACCTGCAACTAACGAACCCAGATTAGCCCACTGACGTACAGCCACTTTCATAGATATCTCTGGTTTTAGCACTGCACGACTTTCTATGGTCTTAACCTCTATCTGAGGGTGCACAATAGCACAATATAATTTCAAAGCTGGTTTTATGCGAACTACATCTATAGGATTATAATCTCTCACTAACACTATACCACCCATAAGTGCAGGTGCTACATTATCAGCGTGACGTGCACCACTAGCGATACATTCCCCCTCTAAGGCAAAAGGTATTAACTCCTCATCACTATAACCAAGATTCATAAGCGCATTATAACCTACAACTGCCGAAGCTGCTGCTGCTGCACTAGAACCTATACCGCTACCTGGGAAGATTTTTTCTTTAAGAACTACTTTAACGCCACTTCTGCCACCTGAAGCATCCATAATAGCACGTAAAGCATAAGTCATAAGGTTTTTCTCTGGGTCAGAAGGCACATTTATAGAAGTTTCATTTTCATATACTATTTCATCTGAGTCGATAAGTGACATTTCTATTACATCTCCTGCACCCTTAAACGCAAAACCCATTGCGTCAAATCCACATCCAACATTTGCTACTGTTGCTGGTGCAAATACTTTTACTGTTTTCATAAAATTCTATTTATTTTTCGTTTTTGATATAAGTTAACTAATATGCCCTTGTGTCTTTACATACTTTTTCATAATTTAAATAATTCATTTAGACGGACAAACTGGGAACGGGCTCTGAGACCCTATGGTGAGACACATACACATTTTAGCATACGCCACCTCTATTGGTGATATATAGACAAGACCCCCCAAGGGGTCGTAATAATTAACGTAATGGTAATGGTAGAAATAAATATAGCAACGCTAATAATTAGGTTGCTCACAAAAGTAATCGTATGTGTTCTATTCATTTTCATAATTACAAGTTTACGAAAAAAAAATCATACAGAAAAACACTTTGTGTGTTTTTTAACAAATATTTACGATTTTAGGTTATATTTTTCAGATTCACGCCTTTTCCCACAGAAAAGAACAGAAAATTAATGATGAACGATTAATGATTAATGATTAATGGCGACAAGCGTGGAAAGATTGCTGGAAAGATTGTTGGAGGGTCAAAGAGGTCATAGAGGTCATAGAGGTCAAAGGGGTCGCGACAAGCGATTAAAAATTACTGAGAAAATTATTGAGAAAATTTCATGAAAGATTTTGTGAATAATTTCCACGCTTGTTGCGACCCAGGCAACTATTTTAGAACAGAACCCTCATGCGCTCGATGCGCATGAGGGTTCAAAATTTAGCGTCCACGAGTGTCCGCTTTTTTCAAGAGTAGTTCATATTTGCGGCGTTTTTTGAAATTTCAAGCGGAGCAGCCTCGACGGCTGTGAGCATTGGAATTTTAAAAAAGGTCGCAAAGATGGGCTGCTATTGGGAAAAGCCTTCCCGGATTATCGACATGAAGATACGGCTATAGTCTCTATTTCGACTTTAACACCTAGAGGGAGCTTCGCCACCTGATAACAAACACGAGCAGGAAGATCACTAGTATAATAAGAAGCATAAATAGCATTCATAGCTCCAAAATTATCCATATCATCCAACAATACAGTAGACTTAACTACGTCAGCATAAGTATAACCTGCTTCTTCAAGAATAGCACCTACATTTTTAAGACATTGGTGAGTTTGTTCTTCTATAGTCTCACCTATAGTACCGTCAGCAGGATTCACTGGAATTTGACCAGAAATGTAAAGTGTTCCGTTAGCCTCGATAGCTTGAGAGTATGGTCCAACAGCTTTTGGAGCATTCTCTGTAGAGATAATTTTTTTCATTTGAAATTATTTAAAGTTATAATACGTTATTTAATACAAAGAACTAATGTTCTGCAAAGTGTTTTAAGCTCATCATCCGAGATAATATACTGAGGCATAATATACACCAGTTTCCCAAAAGGGCGTACCCATATACCATTCTCTACAAATTTAGCTTGCAGAGTCTGCATATCTACACTATCTTTCATTTCTATGACACCTATAGCACCTAGACATCTAACCTCATGTACTCCCTCAACATTTACAGCAGCCTTTAACTCCGCTTTTAAGATAGCTTCTATCTCTTTAATCCTACCTAAAGGATTATCCTCTTTTAACATCTTCAAGTTCTCTACAGCTATAGAGCACGCTAGAGGGTTACCCATGAATGTTGGTCCATGCATAAAAGAATGTGGATAGTTAGAAGAAATAGTATGCGCTACCCTATCTGTAGCTATAGTAGCTGCAAAACTCAGGTAGCCTGCTGTTAGCGCCTTACCTATAGTAATAATATCGGGTGTTATAGAAGTCCATTCCGTAGCAAACATCTTTCCTGTTCTGCCAAATCCTGTAGCTATCTCATCAAAGATAAGTAGGATATCATACTCATCACATAAGGTTCTAAGACCGTTTAAGTAGTTAGGATGATAAAATCTCATACCTCCTGCTCCTTGCACTATAGGTTCTAAGATAAAACCTGCTATCTCTTCTCCATGTTCCCTAAAAAGCTCTCTCACAGGGACTAAATCACTATCACACCACTCCTGCTCAAAGGTAGTCTTAGGCTGAGGAACAAAAAGCTGAGCTGTCAAGCGCCCATTATATAATGAGTGCATACCATTTTCTGGGTCACAGACACTCATAGCATGCCACGTATCTCCATGATAACCACCTTTTATAGTTGCTATCTGGGTTTTTGACCTCTTGCCTAATGAGTACTGATATTGAATAGCCATCTTTAAGGCCACCTCAACACTTACAGAACCACTATCACTATAGAAGATACGGTTTAAACCCTCAGGAAGAAACTCCACTAGAAGCTCTGCTAACTCTACGGCAGGTTGATGCGTAAAACCACCAAACATGATATGTGACATCTTGTCTATCTGCTGTTTAGCTGCTTCATTAAGCCTAGGGTTGTTGTATCCTTGTATAGCACACCACCATGAACTCATACCATCTATTAATTCACGGCCATCCGCTAGTTTTATATATACTCCCTTAGCACTTTCAACTTGATAAACATTTAGAGGGTTCACCATAGATGTGTATGGGTGCCATATATGTTCTTTATCAAAAGAAAGGATTTCTGAATTTGTCATTTCTTATTAAATTTATTTACAAATATAATATTTAAAAGCAGAAAAAACTATTTACGAGAAATAAATTTAACAGAATCCTAGAAGTTCCCTTTAATTAAACACGAATCGTATGCCAAAAGCTAAACTCAAAAAGTCTAAGGGATTTAAAGAAGAATTGTGAATTAAATTCACTATATTAAAGCTTGACATACTTAACTCATAATATGGGGAAATAGATTTTACCTTCATCACCTCATGCTTTAAATAATAAGTAAACTCCTGTCCAACATACACATTCATCATCACAGCTGTAGGAAAACCATAATAGGGAGGATTATATTTTTTGGGTTCTGCAAACCAGAATTTTTCATTCAACACCGCATTTACAAACACACCACATGTAAAAGGAGAAAAAGACAGGTTTCTATCTTTTAGAAATATTTCCCAGGGCTCATATCTTTGATTTACTGCAACAACGGGAATTACCTTATCGTATGCACCTTTAGGAATAAAACCTAAAGCAAGATCTGTACTCCACTGATCTTTACAACCGTACATCCATCCTGTAGCTATTGAACCCGCTCCCATAGAACCAGCATACTGCACTCTTAAATAATCTGGCACTAACTTACTTACAAATGACTTATTCTCACTCAATGTAATCTCCTGCCCTCTCACACTAAAAGTCGCCACACACAGCAACACTACACTAAAAATAAATTTCTTCATAGCTATAATCTGTTTTAGTAATAGAAAATAAGGAAAAACTTCTTTGCCCTATATTTGAACATTGATAGTACAACACTCCATCATCAAAAACGTCTACCACTTCTGTAGAATGCCCATGTGCATTAACACAACAAATAAGGTTATTAAACTCCTTGAATTTATTATGCAACATCTCTCCTTGCACACTATCCAACTGCTCTGTACAAGGTCGCGCATGCATAGCAACTATAGTCCTAGCTGCATTGTCTGACTTTGCCAATTCATTTGATACATATTCAAAATTAGGAACATCATCCTCTTCATCATATTCCAATGCATTTGTATTGAGACACAAGAATTTAACATCAGCTACAGTAAACGAAAAATTATCATCTCCATACATCTGTTCAAAAACATAATGCCCCGTACCCAGAACATCGTGATTACCTATTAACGCTACATAAGGCACATCTAGTTCATCCATAATCTCATGAATCAACTCAAATTCTACTGTTGTACCAAAATCTGAAATATCTCCCCCAAGCATAACGAAATCAACATCTAGGTTTTCATTTACATAGCTAACAAAATCCTTAGTTTCATCATAACATCTTTGTGTGTCACCCATCCATACAAATTTAAACTCTTCTTTCCCTTTTGTGTTGTTAACAATTAACTCAATGTTAGATGAATTAACATTTTCAATATCTGTTTGACCATCATAAGGATGATACTCTATCATTCCACAACCCACAACAAATAAAAAAATCACTACAAACAGTATCAATCCCCTTTTTCTCATAACTAATTACAGTTTTAAAACTTCTCTCCCAAAGACCACATACTAATACTAAGCCTTTTCAATTAAAAGTTCAACGAGAAGAAATCAGTAATTATTGCTCTCCTACATGAAGAAAGTGGGGATTCAAAAAGGTTAACCTTTTTAAATCCCCACTAAAATTTCTTATTCATTATATTTAAACAAAGTCCAATTACCATCGTAATCCTCTGTCAAGGCAGTCAAACTCTCTATCCAATCTCCTGAATTAAGATAAATTATTCCGTTTATATCTCTAATTTCTGCTTGGTGTATATGCCCTGCAATAACTCCTGTACAGTTATTTTTACGTGCTATACCTTCAATCTTATTATCAAACTGACTAAATGAAGATACTGTTCTTTTAACCTTATCTTTCATTACTTTAGATATAGAGAAATATTCTTTTCCATGGCGGCGGCGGTAGTCGTTATAGTATCTATTAATCTGTAACAAGAAAGAATACAGCTTATCACCTACCTTACTCATCCACCTAATTTTAGAAGTCACATCATCAAATAAGTCTCCATGGAACACATAGTAACGTTTACCTACACTTTCATAAATATAACTTTTAACTATAGAGAAATTATCATAACAAAACGGCACCACATTATCTAAAAAATCATCATGATTACCCCTTACATAAATGATACGAGTACCAGCTTTTTGGATATCAAGCATTAATGTCATAAAATCATTATAACTTTTTTTCCATCGTTTTCTATTCCTCATAAGATGCCATCCATCAATAATGTCTCCATTAAGGATAAGAAGCTCACTTGTGTTAGCCTTCAAAAAACTTGTTACTTCAACTAAGTGTGACCACCTAGAGCCAATATGTATATCCGAAAGGACTATAGTTTTATGTTTAGTATTCATTTATCAATCAAATATTTTTTAGAACTATGATTTTATAACTCTCTTTAAACTTCACACACATCACAAATATAATGCATAATTTATGACTGCTATAAAAGCTGTAATTTATTTACAGAATCTAACGCCTGCTTTATAACAGAGACCTTATCATCACATATAATAGTAAAATCACTCATATTATTACGCTCCTCATCACTTAATTGATTAGCGATACGCTCTTTTACAACTTCGGGATCTATATTATCTCTTTTACAAACTCTCTTAATTCTTAAGTCTAGAGGTGCTGACACATTAATAGAGTAATCCATCATTTTCACAAGCCCACTTTCAAACAGAATGGCAGACTCCACAAAAAGCAACTTCTCACTTTTATTTTGTTCAACCCACAGCTCTATATCATCATCAACAATAGGGTGAACAGCTTGATTAAGCATTTGAAGTAAAGTTTTATCATTAAATGCAAGTGCTGCTATATGTTTTCTATCAAGAGAGCCATTTATGTATGCTTCTTCTCCAAAAATATCTTTAATTTTTGCTACCAAAACCTTTGAACTTACCATTAACTCCTTAGCTTTAAGGTCACAATTATAAATCCTATATCCTAGTACTTCTAGCACTTTAGAAAAGGTAGTCTTACCTGCTCCTATACCTCCTGTTATCCCGATTAAACTCATTACAATGTTTTAAAGATAGTTACATACTTAGGCTCTATATCAGTAACCTTTATATTGTCTATTGAAGAACTGTATTTCACTAAATACTTATTACTTTTACTAGCTTCATCATAATCTACATACACTCTAAATAGGTTTTTATCAAAAGTAAAATAACTATTCTTAGGTACATTTAATGTTAAAGTTACTTTTTGAGGAAGAAGTATAAGATTATCTTTATTGTCACCTTCAATCCATACTCTAAACTCCTCTTTTACTTCACAATATTCCTCTGTTTTAAGAGTATAATAAATTTCATCTGTAGAATATTCCAAATGGGGATTTCGTACTAAGTTGACACTTCCTATAAAGTTTTTATTTTTAATATTTATAACTATAGGCTCAGTATTTACATATTGTAAAGTATCAATAATTGTCGAAGTTCCTCCTACTGTAACTCTAGCAGGAGTAAGTTTGAGCTTACCAATTTGCATTAACTTACCTCCTAAATCTATGGAAGCATTAGCATAAATAGGCACTGTTTTTTGTCTATAATGTTTTGCTCCTACATTTATATGTCTATTCTGTATAGCTATAAGCTCCTCATTTACGCCCATATACTTCCTTAAAGCATCTTCAAGCATAGGGATACTTAAATTAAAATATAGAGAATCTACAGACCTTACCATATCTACATCTGCTATAGAAACAGAGAAATATGTTTTAGGAACTACATACTTATAGTAAAAAACTTTATATCCACTTGATTTTATCTTAACATCAACATCAAGAGTAGTATTGTTTTCTATTTTATTATTTTCACTTACTCCCCTCATAACTACAGGGATTTTTATATTGGTTGTAAACTCATTATTTAACCTATTAAATACCCAAAAAATCATCGCAAGAGAAATACAAATCCAAAATTGAGGCGATTTCAGGTGACTTAGAATATGTTTAGTTTTTAATTTATAGTTAGCCATAAAATTTAGCTTTAAAAAATTCTTATAGGGAAGTTCTAGAAACTGGTTTTAGAGGGTTTTAAAAGTCCCCTTATAATCTTCAAAAGTAAAAAATCTTTTTTATAAAACAAAAAATATTATAACATTTCAAACTACCGTAAACATTTTTCATTACATTTGTAGCCAAAATTTGAAGATATGAATTACATTGGTGAGGCCATAGCGCTATGTGTAGCGTTCTCGTGGACTATTACAGCTTTATGCTCAGAAATTGCAGGTCGCAGGATAGGATCTTTACAGTTAAACTTGATAAGGATGGTCTTATCACTTTTAATGCTTAGTGCCACTTTATGGTGGTTTACAGGGGTACCATACCCCTCATTTACAGATGGCAAAACATGGTTCTGGCTATCTATGTCAGGTTTAGTAGGATATATTTTTGGAGATTTCTGTCTTTTCAACTCATACATACTTATAGGGTCGCGATTTGGACAGCTTTTTATGACTTTAGCTCCTATAGCCGCAGCTATTTCTGGCTGGATTATACTTGGAGAAACTCTTTCTTTACAGGCTTTACTAGGGATGACTGTAACGCTTACTGGTATAGCAATATCTGTACTTAATAGAAGCTCTAATAATAACTCCACTAAAAAATTAAGTCTTAACCTGCCTCTTAAAGGTGTGCTTTATGGCATAGGGGCTGGTGTGGGTCAAGGTGTGGGACTTGTGCTTAGTAAAGTTGGTATGCAATATTATGAGCTTTCTATCCCTGAAGGTATGGATGATGTTAATGATTTATTACCTTTTGCATCGACGTTTATACGCGCTGTGACAGGTCTTATAGGCTTCTCTTTAATTATGTGGATTAGAAAAGAATTTTTTACTATACCTAATGCTATTCATGATAAAAAAGCTATGAGGGCAACCCTAATAGCGACTATTACTGGTCCATTTATTGGAGTTTCTTTTTCATTGATGGCCGTTCAATATACTGAGGCAGGTATAGCTTCTACCCTTATGGCTTTGACTCCTATATTGATAATCTGGCCTTCTCATTTGATATTTGGACAGAAAGTAACTTTCAAAGAAGTTGTTGGAGCTGTCATTAGTGTCATAGGTGTATCATTATTTTTCGTGTAGCTTTAGTTTCCATCATAAGAGCATGGTTTCCGCTTTCCCAATAACGGCCTACATTTTTCACCTTTTCCGAAAAACCAATGCTCACAGCCATCGAGGCTGCTCCGCTTGATTTTCCGAAAAACGCAAAAAATCAAGGGAGACTGGAACTATGCAGGGCAAATATCTATTTTTTATCTCTATTTTAAGCTCATTTGTAACAGAATGATATTTTTTTATTACTTTTGTATGTTGGTTGTAAGCTAACACGACAATTTACAGAACAAATAATCAAAATACATATAAAAATGAGAAGATTTTTAACCTCAATTATTGTTATTTTTAGTGCTACTACCCTTTGGGCACAGTCCGCAAAAAGCACTAAAACAACAAACTGGATGAGCGAAATGCTTTCAGCAAAGGAAAGCCTGTTCAAAAACTCACCTGCATCCTTGCCTTATGAGTCTCCTATATTGACTCGCGAAGATCAACCTATATCTATAGATTTAGATGTGTCATCTCTTAAAGAATTAGCACTATACGCTTGGCCTACAGGCGATGGCACCAGAAATGACCACGCTGTATGGGCTGAGGCTGTACTTATCGACAAAAATGGTAAGGAGTATAAACTGCAAGATGAACAGTTTACTACTCGTAATGCCCTAAGTAACTGGATGCGTACTAGCACTAACTTTTCTAATAAACCCCTATCTTTAGGTGATAAAACTTACACGCATGGTGTCCTAGCTCATGCTGGGTCTCTACTGGTGACTAACCTTGAAGGTCGCGATATAGTTAGATTTAAAGCTGATATAGGTCTTGATAAAGGTAGCGGCATTGGTGGTACTGTAGTCTTCAAAGTTCTAGGCACTACAGGTATTGATGAAGCTAAAGCCCTAGGCGAAAGAATCCCAGAAGCTAATGAGTTTTTTAAATCTCTTAAAATAAGCGGTGCTGACTGGATAACAACTAAAGGTATGACCGTGGAGGCTAGCGTACTATTCTACCTTTCTAAAAACTTAAATTCTAATGACTTTGTAGTTGCGGAATTAGAACGCATTACAAGCCTACCTACTGAGCTAGAACAATTTGAATCTTACGTAAATCTTGGAGAGAGAATAAGCCGCACAAAAACTGTTCAGGAACAACTTGACTGGTTAAATATTCGTGCCATTAAAGAAGCATTTGCAGATTTTAGTACTCAAAAAGGTTATGACAAAGCTAAATATCAAGCTAAACTTGATGAGTTAATCTTACTTTCTGAAACTAACCTTAAAGACATATACTCTCTTAACAATGAAGGTATAGAACGCGCTGAAAAGGCGTTAGCTCTTAAAAAAGAAATCCTTTTAAGCAATAAGATATTAGACTTTGATAAGATTTTGCTTACTCGTTTTGGACTAGATGCAGATGCTCGTATTGCTGGTGCTCAAATGCTAGGTACTTCACCTGCTAACTTCTCTAGTCACCTGCAAGCACGTCGTACAGGTTATGATGCAGAAATTATGGAGATTAGTAATCTTCGTGGCGATAAACTTGACAAACGTACTATTTTCAAACCTACTAACGGAGGTATAATTGCTGAACCTGAGTTACATTGGAATGCTGACAAATTATTATTTACTAGTACTAATGACAAAAACCAACTCCAACTTTTTGAGATTGGTGTTGATGGTGGTGATGCTAAACAAGTCACAAACATTAAAGATGACACAGACCTAGAATTCTTTGATGCCACTTACCTACCTAGTGGTAAAATAATCACTGCTTCTAACATCTCATATAATGGTGTGCCTTGTGTATCAGGTTCTGACTTTGTAAGCACTTACTGTTTATTCGACCCTGAAACAAACCAACTTCGTCGTTTAACTTTCGACCAAGACTGTAACTGGTCAGCAACGACACTTCACAATGGTAAAGTAATGTATACGCGTTGGGAATATACAGACCTTATGCACTACTACTCTCGTATTGTTATGACTATGAACCCTGACGGCACTGAACAAAAGGGTTATGTAGGTAGTGGGGCTATTTTCCCTAACTCTACTTTCGATATGAAACAACTACCAGGTAACAAAAACCGTTTTGTAGGTATCATCACTGGTCACCATGGTGTTGTGCGTAGTGGTCGTATGATAATCTTTGACCCTAGCAAGGCTCGTAAAGGCAAGGAAGGTATGGTTCAAGAACTTCTAAAAAGCAAAGAAGGTATAGACGACACTTATAGAGATCAACTTGTTGATGGTGTATGGCCTCGTCTAACAACTCCACAACCTATTACTGACGACTACTTCCTAGTAACAGCAAAACCATCACCTACTTCTCTTTGGGGTGTTTACCTGATAGATATTTATGATAACTTAACATTAGTTGCAGAGTTTGAAGGCGACGGCTTAATATGGCCTATACCTGTAATGAAGCGTGAGATACCTGCCGTGATTCCTGAGAAAACTCCTATGGAAGTTGCAGATACTCCTCAGAAAGCTACAGTATTTATCCAAGATATTTACGAAGGTGAAGGTCTTGTAGGTGTTCCTAGAGGTACAGTAAAACAGTTTAGAGTTATGTCTTATGAATATGCTTACTGGAACTCTCCTTCTGACCACATGAATAATGGTATTCAATCAGGTTGGGAGATTAAACGTGAACTAGGTCTTGTAGATATAAACCCTGATGGCTCGGCTCTATTTAATATCCCTGCTAATACTCCTATTTCTCTACAACCTCTTGACTCTACAGGCGCTGCTGTTCAGCTTATGCGTAGTTGGTTAACAGCTATGCCTGGTGAGGTAGTTTCTTGTGTTGGTTGTCACGAAGACCAAAATAGCATAGCTATTCCTAAACGTGTTATGGCTTCTCAACAAGACCCTTCAGAAATTGTTGAACCAGAAGGTGGTATTCGTCCTTTCACTTTCGAAAGAGAGATACAACCTATCCTTGACCGTGCTTGTTTGGCTTGTCACAATGACACTAAGTCAGCAGGTGGCATAAACTATTCTAAAGGTCGTATAGACAGCTATAGAGGTATGGACTTTGCAGAGAACCGTATGGACTCTTTAAATTCGTGGGGTCAACACTACTGGTCTAAGGCTTACTTAAACTTCCACCCTTACTTCTACCGCCAAGGTCCTGAGGCTGAGATGGCTGTACTTAATCCTTATGAGTATCACGTAGATAACAGTGA
>JAWXTP010000014.1:0-39993 GCA_044433415.1 Rikenellaceae bacterium | reverse complement strand
TATTTTTTCGTAAGTTTGGCATAAATCCCAACTTAAAGAAAAATCACAAAATTGTCAATGAACTTATTCTATACGGCTCAAAAGCCGCCTAATCTTACCAAAATTTAACGGAGTATTGAATCATTAATCATTTGCCTAGCGCATAGCGCTAGACAAAAAACGCCCTCAAGTTACAACCATAACTCAAGGGCGCTTTCATCACCTTCCAGGTAGCATTAAACCACCTATTATTTCAATATAATTTCATTACTACCTATCATATAACCATCCATATAAATTTCTACGTTATATGTGCCTTCTTCGATATCATCTCCTGCATAGAATAAGTTAATTGCTAGGTCATTACCATCATAATCAACATTACTACGTATAGCAGAATATGCTAATTTCTGACCTTCAAACTCAAAGAACGAATTACTTGAACTTGTCAATAACACATCCCCAGGCCCTTTAATTCTAGCATAAATCTCTCTTTCACCAAGAACTGCTAATGGATTTGCATTTAAGGTCAAGCTAACACGTAACCTTGAAGCTCTCCTTGCTCTAGAAACCTCTTTATCCTTTGTACTAAGAGCAACAAGATCAATATCACGAGCCGTAATTACAGAACCTTTTCTAACTTTTGAACGTAACTCTTGTGCATCTTCCTCAGCACTTTCAGCTCTTAACTTAACACTGCTAAGCTCTTTCTTAACTCTAATATTTTCAGTTGAAAGTTTCTGATTAAGACGATCTAAAGAGTCTATCTTAATTAAATAAGTTTTCATAACTCCTTGCATAGTCTTAAGCTCATTTTCATAACCTTTAATTTTACTATAGCTCCAATTACGTTCTTTCTTAATTACACTTAATAGCGAATCAGCTTTCAATCTTTCACCTCTTAGTTGCTCATTGATTGTATCATTCTCTGTTGTTAATTTTGAAATATCTTCCGCAAATATTGCTAAACGATTCTGCAAAGTGTCACGCTCTATAGTTAACTCCGCTTCTGAACCACGTAAAATATTTACCTGTTTAAAATATTGATACGTCAAAACTAACAATGCAACAGTAAGTGCTATAGTTAGATACATAAATATTTTCTGCTGACTATTTCCCGACGGTGCATCATCGTCTTCATAGTGGTCAAAATCCTCTTCTGTCATAATTCAATTATAATTATACAATTTAACAATAAGGGCAAAATCTTCACCCAAAAACAAAATACATAAAGTAAATGCAAATATACTATTTTTTAATTAATAGCCTTAATGTTCATTAAAATTTTTTTCTTCCCTGTCCTAAAAAGCGCCGTACTTCCATACCTTCTTTTAAACTCCGAATTTGATATACCCTCATAACTATCAGCATCAAACCTAAACTCTACAACCCTAAACAATTCTTCTTTGGTAACGAAAAAAGAGTCCTCTAAATTGTGTAATGCCTTAACATTCCATGGGCAAACATCTTGACACATATCACAACCAAAATAAGATTCCCTAACACCAGAACGAATGTAACCTAGCTGAGTCTCATTAAACTCATGCCTTTGCTCTATAGTCAAATAAGCCAAGCAACGTCGTGAATCAACTACTTTCCCCTCTAATGCTGAGGTAGGACATTTTTTTTCACACCTATTACATCCCACACATCCATTAAATTCATCTTTTACGCTATAACTATCCACCTCACAATCAATCAACAATTCTCCCAATACAAAAAAACTACCATAATCTTTATTTACCACCAAAGAATTGTTGCCTATCCAACCTAAACCTGCTCTTACTGCCCAATATTTTTCGGTTATTGGTGCAGAATCAACACACGTTTTAGCATCCAACACCACACCGCATTCTTTTTCTAGCTCACCTTTTAACATCTGCAATTTTTGCTTAACAACATAATGATAATCAATCCCATTTGCTAACATAGACACTTCATGCGAATAGTGTTTTTTATGATATGCTAAACCCAAAACCACTATGGATTTTGTACTTGGGTGTAAACTGGCTGGATTTCTTCGTAGATCATGATTCCTATCCGCCCAGTCTAACCCTGCATTTTTAAAACTTCTTATCCACTCCATAAAAAAATCATCATATTCCATGACCTCAGCAGATTTAATTACTCCGCAAAGGTCGAAACCAACATTTTTGGCACATTTATTAATGGTATATGATGAAATTAACATTTTTAATATATAAGTGTGAAATAAAATTACTATCTTGCAAAGATATATCATTTTTGTTAAAATTTCACACCATTTTTTAACAAAACATTTAAATTAATAACTAAACAGATGAGCGAATACCGCAAAAAGAAATTAGCCGAAGAGGAACAAAATGAAAGGTCTTTATTGTCAAAAATAAAGCCTTCCAGCATCTTAGCCCCTATTATAATTGGACTTAGTGTTGTTGCATATATGATTTATAAGGAGGTCGATGTAACATCTCTTTCTCTATTAAATTTTACTACCAAATCTATAATACTATTATTTGGTGCAATTTTATGTATGCTAGGTAGAGACTTTGGCTACATGTGGCGTATGCGTATACTTTCCTCGAAAGAGCTATCTTGGCATCAAGTATTTAGAATTATCATGTTATGGGAATTTACCTCAGCTGTCACTCCTTCTGCTGTTGGAGGAACTTCTATAGCAGTGGTTTACGTTCACAAAGAAGGGCTCTCTGTAGGTAAAAGCACATCTATAGTTATGCTTACCTCATTTTTTGATGAGCTGTATTTTATAATAATGTTCCCCTTAACCATACTAATCATTGGTTCTTCTGAATTATTTAGTGTACATATCAACAATTCTTCTTTTGTGGGGTCTAGCATAATGGTTATAGCGGTTATTGGATATTTCTTAAAACTAGCTTTCCTGTTATTGGTATCTTATGGATTGTTTATAAACCCTAAAGGACTTAAATATCTGATAATTTTGATTTTCAAATTACCTTACCTTAGAAAATTCAGGAATTCAGCGGCTAAAGTAGGAGACGATTTAATAATTAGCTCTAAAGAAATAAAACATAAGAGCTTCATGTTCTGGGTTAAAGCATCCTTTGCTACATTTATCTCATGGAGCTCGCGCTACTTAGTTATAAACGCTATTATCCTTGCATTTTTTGCTTTCCACGAACATTTTATGCTCTTTGCTCGTCAGCTTGTAATGTGGATTTCTATGCTAATAATGCCAACACCTGGCGGCAGTGGATTTTCGGAGTTCTTATTTAAAGAGTACCTAGGAGAGTTCATTCCTGTATCCCTAGAGCACCAAATAGGCATAGCTGCGGTGCTTGCACTAATTTGGAGAATAGTAACTTACTACCCCTATCTTATAATAGGCGCTATAATGTTACCGCGATGGATAAAATCAAAATTTATTACTAAATAACTAGCAAAAACAAAATTAACTCCGTAACTTTGTGGGCGATTAACGCGCAAGAGTTCAACAAAATATTATATATCTTAAAATAAAAATGACACAAAAATTCAAAACTGATAGCCTTGATGATTTAAAAGATGTTGCCGAAAAGGTTGCTAACGTTGTAAAAGACGAACAGACAAAATTAAACATTATTCTGTTTAGAGGAAGCATGGGAGCTGGCAAAACAACATTTATTAAATATTTATGCCAATTTTTAGATGTTACAGATGTGGTTACTAGTCCTACCTTTGCTATTGTAAATGAGTACAATACAAAATCAGATGAACCTATCTTCCACTTTGACTTATATCGTATTGAGTCTATAGACGAATTATATCAGATTGGCTATGAGGAATATTTTTATAGCCCTTATCTTTCACTGATTGAATGGCCTGAGAAAGGGGAACAGGTTATCCCTTATGATGACCCTAGTGTAAAAATAGGTGAGTTAACAATTAATATAGTATCTAATTCGGATAGAGAAATAATTTTTAAATACTAAAGAAACCTTATAAAAACTGGGTTTTAACGCTTTCGAATAAAACCAATTTCTATAAGTTTCCTTGAAGGAACCCTATAGGAAGGCAAAGAAATTATCTTTTTTCGATTAGATTATCAATTTGTTACGAAATATTTTTGTAATTAAATAAAAAAGATTACCTTTGTGCCGAATTAAATCAAAAAAAATAAAATGAGCTACATTTCAAAAGAAAAAAAACAGGAGCTATTTAGCACCTACGGAAAGTCTAATAATGACACAGGATCTGCAGAAGGTCAAATCGCATTATTTTCATACCGTATCAGCCATTTAACTAATCACTTAAAAGCGAACAAACACGATTACAACACTCAACGTTCTCTTTTAAAATTAGTAGGTAAAAGAAGATCTCTTCTTAACTACCTTAAAAATGTTGATATTGAAAGATACAGAGCAATCATCAAAGCTCTTAATCTTAGAAAATAATATAAGGATTATTTCCGTAAAAAAAGATTGTTTCACAAGGTGAAGCAATCTTTTTTTGCAATATACTATAGGGGTATTTTAGAAAACGAATCTAAACAACATCTCTACACGGTTATTAAACACCTTATCATATTCAGATATAGGTTTATAGTAGCTATCAAATTCTTTACCCCACACTGCTGTTAAGTAAGTATACTCTAAACCAATATATACTTTTGGGATTGGCGAATAACTTATACGAGGCGAAATACCACTACTCCAGACTAAGTCTCCATTATTAAAAAACCCTTCACTTATGTTACTAAACTTCTTAGTTGAGCCATAGTTTGCTTGATAACCTGCAAGCACACCAAATTTAAAGTTATTAAATGATGGGGATTCTAAGTCAACCCACGAAACATGAGTACGAGTACTTGTAAAACCATCAGAATTTGCAGCTTCACCATAACCACCTACAAAACCGAAGCTAGACAAGTTAGTACCATACATAGAGAATGCAGTAAGCGTATAACCATCCACTTTAGCCTTTAAGAAACCGCTTACATTATATGATGTTGACACTTCTGTATTTTTCTTTCCATTATCATCTTCTGCATAAGGTTTCAAAAAGTTAACACCTGCTGTCACGCCCCAAAGAACAGTATTTGGGTCACCAAACTGAAGGCGCGTTTGAATATCTGGATAACCTGCATTATTTTGTGCATCCGAAGGGCCTGTAGCCTTGTGTGCTGTATAATATTCTGCTGCAACCATTATCTTAAATTTAGGCAATACCGTACGAGTGTATCTAATTTGAGAGCCACGGTGTACGATATTAAAAGGTTTTGCACCAAAAAGTATAGCCCCAGGCTGTGCTTCATCCACGAAAGACAGACTACTAGCTTGACCTACAAGAACTTCATCTTTCTCCCAAGTAAATTTCATATATGCATGACGTAACCTGAACAATTGAAGATAAGAATCTGAAGAACCCATAAAGTCTCCCTCAATAAATGCTGAAGCCTTCACATTCTCACCTAGTTTAATATTACTAACGCTGTAATTAAGTCTTGAAGAGAACAAAGAGAACCTCACTTGACTATTGCTATTAGACAAATTACCATTAGAATCATAAGTTGGAACAGCAGGAAGTGCAAGAAGCAATCCATCGCGATAATCTATAACATCATGAGAATCATAATAAAGACGTGCGTCTATTCTTCCTCCAAATTTATGTTGTACCTTATCAGTATCATTAGAAGTCAATTCTTTTCTTTTTGCTAATACATTCTCTAAAGAATCAATTTCCGCCTCTACTCTAAGTCTTTCAAGGCGTGCAAAATCTGTCTCAACACCTTCTTGTGCAAAAGAGGAAACAGCAGTTGTTAAAAACAACAATGAGAGTAATTTTTTTATCATTTGAGATGTGTTTAAGTTTTCAAAATGTGGCATCTAAAAACACATTTTGTCGATAACAAAGTTACAACAAATAAATTAATTTTAGAAGTATAAAACAATATATAATTATTTTTCAAAAGAGACCTAGACTATAATCTAGTAAACACACAAACATTCAGTCATCTATTGACAGTATTCTACAATTAGCAAATTACATGACAATGAAAGTTGTAAATGATATAAACTTTTAGAGGTACTTATAAAATCTGGATTTTAACGCTTTAAGATTTTAAATCTTCAAAGCTAAAGCTAAAACTAAAACTTTAAAATCTAATAAAACCAATTTGTAGAACTATCCTTATTTTTTAGATTTTGGGGCTCTCTACTCAAAATGTTTAGCAAAATGCAATTTCTCTTTGAAAGAGATATTAGTTTTTGACAAAGTTATAAAAAAAAACTATAAATCAATGAAATAACGATAAAAAAAATAATTAATCTTTCTTATGCTGTACAATATAACCTTTATTGTTTTACAACATTCCCGTTTATAGTGTGTCTCACAGGGGATTTTGGCTAATAATATCTCTTTCAAAGAGATACTAGCATAAAACTTAAATGTGTGAATAAAAAAATTTGGCTTATGACAAGTTATCGTACCGTAGTTCCAGGAATGACTCCAGACGGAGATGGAACAAGTTATTATCAAAAACCGAGAAACCCATACAATAACGCAGATAGTGATTACACTAGACCAGACATGGGTGATGCTCACATGAATGGGGGGACTAATGTTAACAATAACTACAATGAACCTATAAATGACAGACAGAGTGAAGTACATGGCAAGCCTATTGTTGGCTTCCTAGTATCTGTATCTCGTTCTGAAGTTGGGGAATATTGGGTATTAAGACAAGGGCAAAATACTATTGGATCTGGCGACTCTTGTAACATCTGTCTACCAGAATCATCTGTCAGTAATGTACATGCCGTTTTAGCAATACACAGAAATCCCGGAGATGGCAATAAATTAAGTGTAGGAATTTTAGATAAAGGTTCATCAAATGGAACATTTGTCAATGGAAACTACATTGGTTTTAACCCTTGCCATTGTCAAACTCTTGATAGATTGAAAATAGGAAATTACGAATTAGTATTAATTCTTTTCGATCATATCGCATTAGGACTAACTAAATCAGAACATTTCATCTCTCAAAGTAAAGCGAATTATTCTGACAGAGAAAACTACATGTCGTACGAAAACGATGGTACTAGATTTTAAAATTAACATTTTATAGATATGGCTACAGTTGTACTAAAAGGCAATGGTGTATATTACGAATTTGATCCAGATAACAAATCATGTATCTTAGGTCAAGGTAATATGGGAATTGTATGTAAAGGCAAGCGTATTTATGATGACACGGGAAAATATGAGTACGTTGCTATAAAAATAATGTTTAGTGATCTACCTGAGGCTAGCATTGATAGAGCACGTAAAGAGGCTTCAATAAAAGTTTCTCATGAGAACATTTTGCAAATGTATGATTTTATAGAAACTTGTAGCTCATCAGGAGAACTCAGATATCATATTATTAGTGAATTACTTGAAGGTGAAACTCTTGATGAATACATCAAAACAAATGGCCTACTATCTGAAATTCAAACTATTAATGTTATTAAAAGTTTATTGTCTGCACTTCAAATGTTGCATTCAAAAGGTTATATCCATAGAGATATCAAACCTTCTAATATAATGATGTGCAAAAATGGGCAAATTAAATTAATTGACTTTGGTATAGCTAAATTAATGACTACATACCATGACGAATTCAAACAAGGCACCCAAGAGGGTTGTCCTATAGGGACAATATATTATGCTTCTCCTGAACAAGTAGAAGGGAGACATTGGATAACTAACAGTACTTCTGACATATATTCAACTGGAATTCTATTGTTTGAACTTTCGACAGGTCGCTTACCATTCAATGGCACAACTTATGAAATTATTAATGGTCATAGAAAAGAGGCTATTATAGTACCTAATTCTTATAAAGCAGACTTAAAATACATAATAACTAAAGCCTGTGCAAAAGAACAAAAAAACAGATACCAGTCTGCATCTGAATTTATTGTCGACTTAGAAAAATACCAAAGAGGTGAGCAAGTTATTTCTAATAATACTTGGGTTAGCATTATTATTTCAATATCGGCTATTTTTGTAATTGGCATTTTCTCTTTCTTCTTTATGTCAAATAACGAGAAAAAAGAAATTGAAGCCAAGAGCAAATTAACTATAGGACAATACAATGCATCAAAAGACATATATGAAACCATCATTCCTATATTTAGAACAGATGAAGCAAAAACAAATTTGAAAATTCTCGAATACATTGTTCCTGCATTTCAATATTATATCGAATCTAAATATAATAAAGCTGATTCTCTTTTTAGACTTGCAGCAGAATTAAACTCTTCTGATGCTTACTATTATTTGGGAGAAATGTGTTTCGAAGGTATCGGCACTCCTAAAAATTACAACTTAGGTATAGGTTTTACAGAAAAAGCTGTTGAATTAGGAAGCAGTTTAGCAGTATATCGCTTAGGTATCGCTTACAAATATGGACTAGGTGTAAAAATCGACAATACTAAAGCTATTGGTTATTTTGAAAAAGCAGGTAAAGTAATCGATGAAGGCATAATAAACAATAACCCAGAATTGATCTTCATAAAAGGCAGTATGTACCTAAATGGCAACTATGTACAACAGAATAAAACAAAAGCTATTGAATACTATACTACTTCAGCAGAATTAGATTACCCGCAGGCTCAGTATGAATTATCTAAGATAATAACAGACGACAAAAAGGCTTACGAATACCTCGAAAAAGCTGCATTACAAGGTTATCCAAAAGCTGAATATGATATGGGATTGATAGCTGGCGAAAAAGGAGAAATAGACACTGCTCTAGATTGGATAAATAAATCAGCTGCCCATTGTTATTCTCCAGCATTTCAGTTTTTGGGAAATTTACATGCTGACAATTTCAGCAAATACGCAGAAAGCCTTAATCTAGAAACTACTTTAGATAATGTTAAGGCTCACGAATACGCAAAAAAAGCTCTAGAATATGATTTTGAAAACATTTATTCAATGATTGATTTGTGGTCAGATTATAGCGTTGGACGAGGTGTAAATGTAGATAAGAAAGAAGCTGAAAAATACAAAGAAATGATTACAAGTAAACTCAACGAACTTAGCTTCACAGAGACATCACATGGGGATAGAATATACGAATCTAACGAAGCTCAAAATGCGTGGGAATGGCTTTGTAACAACAAGGGAAACTTATAAAAATTAGGATTTAACACTTTATGTTTTACAAACTTCATATTTGAACTTTGTAAAATATAACAAAACTAGTTCAGTAAGATATGTAGATAAATTACAAAAAATGTAACCATTATTTAATAAAATTGTGAAAAACAAATATAAAATATCGTAATAACATGTTACTTAACTTATTACAAGTTTTATAATTGTCTTACGTATGACTACGAAAAAACTAAAGCATATGAAAAGAGTAGATATTGTTTCAGACAAAGGAGTTAGATTTAGTTTTTACGACTCTCTAGAATTCCGCATTGGAGCAGGTGCAATGGGTGAGGTTTTTAAAGGCTGGGAAACTAATAATCCAAACCACAAAGTTGCCATTAAGCGCGTATTTAGCAAACATGCTGAAGTTCCTCAAATTAGAGAAAGAGCAAAGTATGAGGCCTCAATATGTATCGATCACCCTAATATAATAAAAATGTTAGGATATGCCCAATTTGACAGAACTCGTGGTCCTATATTTATTATTAGTGAATTGGTAAGAGGAACTGTCGTAAATAAATTCGTTTCTCAATTTGATCCTGTTACAAAAGTAGATATTGTTACAGAAATGATGTGTTCTATATTAGATGCGTTAACCTGTCTGCATACCCAAAATCCACCCATCTGGCACCGTGACATAAAACCATCCAATATAATGATTGAAAACGGAATAAATGTACGCATAATGGATTTAGGCATTGCTACTTCCGATGGTCTAAGTTTCGGCACAATAGATGGTCGTGGATTTGGCACATATCCTTACGCTCCACCAGAGCAAATTACAGGGAAACGTGGCGAAGTTGATGGTAAGTCGGATATTTATTCACTTGGCGTAACTTTTTATGAACTTCTAACAGATGTTAATCCTTTTTGCGGTGGAAGCGATATAGATATAATGGAAAAACAAATTTCTATGAACCTTCCGCCAAACCCTAAGATTCCAAAACATATATTTAAAATTATATTAAAGGCTACAGCTAAGAAGAAAGAAAATAGATATCAGACTGCTCAAGAGTTTAAAAATGATTTATTAACACCTGACATTAACGATAATTACTTTAACAAAAAAAATGTAATAATATTTATTTCATGTGTCATATCTACAATTCTTATTATAACTGCGATTATAAATCTTCTAAACTAAATCCCATGAAAGAAAACACTGAAAACATTGAAATAATAAATCAAGATACAGATCCATTATCAGATAGTAAAGTTCCTGAGATACTGGAACTACTCAATAAGATAATAGATGATAAGTATACACTATACTCTGATTCACGTATTGGTGGTCGCACTGAAAATCAAGATTGTTATGGTTCTTTAATCACTCCATCTGGACTTCTAGCCATTGTATGTGATGGTATGGGTGGTGCCCGTGGAGGTGCTACAGCTTCATATATTGCGGTATCCACAATTGCTGAGTCTGTTATAGAAACTGAAGAAAAGAGCCCTACAAAAATATTATCTGAAGCTATCAAAGCTGCAAATCAGGCTATATATGATATAAGCTGCCAAACACCTGAACTAAAAGGTATGGGAACTACAACAGTCGTTGCTCTAATTTCAGAAAACAAAGCTACTGTAGCTCACGTTGGGGATAGTCGTGTATACCAAATTCGCGGTAAACAAAAAGTATTTAGAACATCAGACCATTCCATGGTTTTTGAACTTGTTAAGAGAGGGAGAATTACAGAAGAACAAGCAAGGCTCTCTGCTGAATCCAATGTAATACTTAGAGCTTTAGGCACAAAACCTGAAGTAGATGTTGAAATAAATGACAATATACCATATTTAGCAGGGGACAGATTTCTATTATGCACTGACGGAGTTTGCGGAGCCATTAACGAAAAGAAACTATTAAAGTATGTAATAAAAAAATCAGATCTAGAAGACGTAGTTGGTTCTATGTTAACAACTATAGATGACATAGGAGTTCAAAATGGTGGTAAGCATGACAACATGACCGCAACAATTGTAGAAATTAAAATTAACTCTAAACAAAAAGTAAAGATGACTAAATCAATAAAACTAGCTATAATAGCACTTATAGCAATTTTAATTCTTTCTTTAATAGTAAATGTCTACCATATATTTTCTACAGATGGCACAGACGACAACGAGACTATTAAGCGTATCGAAAATATAATACTTGACGACAACGTCCAAGACAAGACTAAAATTGATAGTCTTGAACTTCTCATAAAAGAACACCGTAAATAATAATACTGAATAATTTATAACAATCTATAAAATATGAAACAATACACAATAGGAAGGGGTCAAGATTGTTCTATACGTCTAAGTGATTCTACGCAAAGAATAAGCAGGGAACATGCTATATTAAAAGTTGCAGATAACGGTAAAATATTTATTTGTGATCTAAGTTCAAATGGAACTTTTGTCAATGGAATAAAAATATCACAAGGTGTTGACTTTCCAGTTAAACGAGGTGATTCAATTTCTTTTGCAAATATTAGTGAATTCAATTGGGATGTTATACCTAAACAGAAAAACAAGATAATTCTAATTTCATCAATTGTCGCCATTTCTGCTGTTGTTGCTGCTTTAATAGTTTATTTACTTAGCAATACTAGTAGCCATAACACTCCTGTATCAGAAACTGTAGAACCAATTTTGATACAAGAAAAAGATAGTTGCAATAAAAAAGAAGAAGAAAAAACAGATTCTACTAATACAACTACTGATGAAGCTAAAGAAGAGAGTGAAGATAAGCTTAAGTTAATAAAGAGCGCAAAAAAGAAAAAGGAAAAAACAGAAGAAGTTGTAGAAGAAAAAAAGAAAGAAGAAGAAAAAAAGGAAGAAAAGGAAAAAACATATAACATTTTTTAAACCCACAATATTATGATACTAATTACAATAGGAAGAAACAGTTCAAATAAGTACACGTTTAACGCATCCATGAATCCTCGCTTTAAATATATAAGTGGAGATCATGCAGAGATGATATTGTTACAAGATGGATCGATTTACTTAATTGACAAAACTAGTGCTAATGGAACAATGGTTAATGGTCATCGAATAGCCCCAGAATCTGAAGTTTCTATAAAACGAGGTGACAAAATTGTTTTTGGTGATGTTGCCGAACTTGATTGGAATAAAATACCAACAGTGCCTCTTATTAACCCTCAAGAATGGGACGTATACACTATAGGTACAGACTATCGCAACCGCATCAAAGTTAGCGATTCAACTAATACTATTAGTCGTTTCCATGCAATGATAAAAATTAATAAGAAAACCAAAAAAGTATACATCATTGACCACAGCGCCAATGGCACGTACGTAAAAGGGAATAAAATAATGTCTGGCGTAGAGACTCAAATCAAATACAATGAGTCAATAACACTAGCAAATATTCCATTTAACAGCTATTGGAGCAGAATAACTCCTGCTCCAAAACCAATATTAATACCTGCCATTATCTCTATTGCGGCGGTACTAATTATTAGTTTAGTATTATTGACAGATATTCCTTTTCCTGGCCCGATAGGAAAATGGGATATGGAAGAAATTAGTGACACATACGGCGATGCAGTTGTGTGTGTGTATCATAGTTATGGACTTTATGCAGATATACTTATTGATGGGAAAACAGCAACTGTTGGAATCAATGTAGATAATAGTGAAAATGGTAACCAAGATTACATATATAAGGATCTAGAAAAACAAGTTTTTGTTTCTTATGAATTACTTAAAAATTACAAAATCTCATCTTCAACAGCCACGGCATTTTTCATAGACAACAAAGGAACAATGGCCACAAATAGACACGTCGCAATTCCTTGGGAATATGATCTTGAAAAGTGCAAACATATTACTGTAATTGAAGGGTGGAAAGTAAAAGAAATATATGGCAAAACTAACTATATTGGAATCACTAATAAAGGTCAATACATATCAAATTTATCAGATTTTAAAGAATGTATGATTTTAACAGAAAAAACAATTGACAATAAAGTTGATGTTGGTTTATTGCGCACAAAATCAAGTTCACTACCTTCTTATGTAAAAAACATTATTAGCATAGATAATTTAGAATTAGACAACTCTAAAATTAAACTTGGAAATAAGGTATTTACTGTAGGCTATCCAATTGGTATTAATATGTTTAATTTTAAAGATGACAATGTTGCATCAAATGCTGTTAAGGTGGTATCTACAAATCAAGAAGGAATTGTAAATCAAGAATGTGACAAATACAAATTTGGTCATAGTGCTGACACATACGGAGGTGCAAGTGGATCTCCTATTTTCAATGAAAAAGGCAAATTAATAGGCATACATAACTCTGGTCTTAGCGCTGCTGGTGTATCTGGGTATGGCTGGGGGATTTTAGCCAAACACGTTAAAAGTTTATACGAACAAGAAAATTATTAATTGCAATTATGAGTAAACTAACTACTATATTATTACTAATATGTGGGTTAAGCACTACACTTTTATCTCAGAACACCAAATGGCTAGTATTCCCCGAATATGATACAATTGGTGAATTTAATAATGGTGTTGCAATCATTGAGCAAAATGGCAAATTTGGCTATATTAAACTCAATGGAGAAGTCATAGTTCCTTGCCAATACGATAAAGCATACCCTTTTTCTGAGGATATTGGAGTAGCTGTTGATATGAATAACGCAATTGTTGCGCTTATTCATAAAAATGGGAATATTATCACTGACTTTGATCAAGTCCTAAAAATAGATTCTCGATATGGAGAATTTAGTGACGAATTATTATTAGTCACTGATGGTGCTATTTCATTTAATAGGTCAATTGGGATGAATATCCAAAAATGGGGATATATTGATAAAAATGGTAAAATTAAGCTCGATATAAAATATTTTTTCGCATTACCTTTCAGTGAAGGGTTGGCATGCGTATCGCCTTTTCTTGACTTCAACTATTTGTACACATACATAAATACAAATGGGGAGTTCGTCATAAAGAGTTACCTAAATAATGGAAAGAATGCGCTCAAAGCTTTTAGTTTTAATAATGGCGAAGCGATTATCTTAGATAAAAAAGGGTTAGCTCGTATTGACACACAAGGGAAAAATATTGGAAGAATTATAAAGTTTACACCTGCGGAAAATCCTTACACGTTCAGCAACAGTAGTTTGTTGGGAGCAGAGGGTAGAATTCTAATTGATGAAAAAGGTAGGGTTACTTCCTTCAATATTAAAAATGATGAAAAAATACGATTTGTATCACTTGAGGAAAACCATGAGATACAAACAAATTCATCGTTTACATATAACAATCAATTGTATTCCACCAATGCTGATTGGCAAAGCGATGATATTGCAAAAGTAAAATTGGGTAATCTTTATGGTTTAATCCAAACCATTCAAGAACCGATTATTACAACAAGTATGTCAACAACAAAAGTCCAATCTGTTTTTGGTGAAACTCCTAATATTAGTTTTAATGTAGCATACTACGGTGATAAACCTCTACAAAACGTAAATATATCTGTTAACAATAATAATGTCAAACTTGACGAATTAAATAACCCAGGATATAAATTACTTATAGATGTAGAGAAAACCTCAGACGCCGCAATTGACAAAATCAAAGTTCCTTACAGTATTACTTGTCAAAATTTATTACTTAATAAAGGAGAGTTTGATGTAGAAGTTATTGACCAAAAGTCAATTGATATAAATTTAGAAAATTCTGTTTTTACTGTTAAAGAGAATGCTACGCATTACAGTGTAGGTATTATTATCGAAAATAAATCAAACTTCAACTTAGAAAATGCAGATTTATATATCAATGATAATAAATACAACATTAACATACCAGCATATTCTCAAATTACGGAAACGTACACAGAGATAATAGATAAAAGAGAAATAAACATTGAAGTCAAACCAAACCTTGCTCCTTCATTATTTTTTTCTAAAACTATTAATATCAATATTGAACCCTCAACAAAAGGGACTTCCACTCAAAAGACTAAATATGAAAAACAAGACACAAGCAATATTCCTGGTGTAAGATGGAATAAACAAATAAACAAATAAAAACAAACTACAATGAAAAAACATTTATTACTATTTATTATTTTACTGTTATGTATATCAACAGTAGAAGCACAAAATTACGGAACTCCTAAAAAGGTAAACACTCAATTTGGAGTAAAAGCTGGCGTTAATTTATCGAATATTAACAACGGATCAAACATAGATTTATCTTCATCTATGAAAATAGGCTTCAATGTCGGAGCTGTAGTAAATCTACACTTTGGCTACCTAAATGATGCCTCAGATGTCGGAACTGGTTTATTTGGATTGCAGGCTGAATTATTATATTCTAGTCAAGGGTTTAAATGTGACGACACAAACATAAGCCTAAATTACATTACATTACCAATTATGGCAAAATTCTATGTTTCAAAAGGATTCAATATTGAAGCAGGACCTTACTTTAGTTACCTTATTTCAACATCACCAGAAACAGCTGTAGTAGGTAGTACACAGGTTGGTATTTCTGACTTAAATGGAGGTATGGATGCTGGCGTTGGCGTTGGACTTGGTTACGAACTTCGCTCAGGACTAAACTTTGGAGCAAGATACAACCTTGGCCTTTCTGATGTAGCAAATAATCTACTTTGGAAAAATAACGGAATTGCAATTAGTATAGGTTACTTATTCTAAATCACTAACTATAACAATCAAACAAAATGAAAAATATCAAATTATTATTAATAAGTCTTGTTGCTCTAGTATCGTGCAACAAGAACATAGAAGTAGAAATTACAAATATTTTAAATGCTGAAGTAAATCCTGGCACTATCATATCTAATTTAGTAGACGGTTCGGGTGATGATTTATTTACTATTGATAATGACAACGAAATAACTGTAGGAATACTTGTATTCGACGAAGTAGGCAGTTACGTCGCAAGTAATACTACTACATCTACGAATTTTTACAACAAAGTTAATTTTTCTATCCCTTTAGAAACAGGAAATTACACTGTAGTAACATGGGCTTGTTTTAACTTTTCAAATGGTTCACCAGTTTGGGAAATTAGCGGTACGCAATCTACGAGTGCTCTTACCTTTAAACAGGGTAGTAACACTATAGGTTATTTTAGTAGTGGATTAAATGTACTAGGTGTTTCAAGTAGCAACATAACTATGGATGGGTCTACTAATAAAACATTCTCTATTGAATGCGTTGGCTCTTTAGTAAATTTTGTTTTTTACTACGAAAACAACACTAAGATAAACAGCGTCTTATACGGTGCATATAAAGAAAATGGCTCTTATTCACCTAAAAATAGTGATGTAACATATTATTATAACACTGACGGTTCGTTAATGTGGGTAAACAGTTTTGATGCAGACCATGATTATATTGGCACCTATAGTGGTAGCTTCTTTTATTTACCTCTAAATGATATAAAGGTAGAGTGGGCAACATACGATTCTAATCAAAATGAACTTAACGGTTCTACATACACATTTAATACACAAAAAGGCGAATGTAAGAACATTGAGTTCAACCTTAACTCTGGTACAGCTACAGAAATAATTAACACAAAATCTGGAACTAATTCAAATAGTAACCTTCTTCAAAGTCTGCCACAAGAGTACAAAGTGTTCCAAAAAACAAAATAAAATAATCAATTAAAGATTGTCGTATTTAAATAATAAATACGACAATCTTTAAAGGAAAGTTCTAATAATTGGGTTTATTCGATTGGGAATTTATCAGTTTTAAAATCCTTTTTTTAGAAGTTCCCTAAAGTATTCTTTATTAGAGATGAATAAAATTCATATAATATTAATTCTATTTGTTTTCATTTTATCAACTCTTAGTTGTTCAAAAGAGGTAAACAGCTATCTTGAAAACGACAGTAGTGTTACTGATAGTGATACACCTAGCTACATTATTGAACAAAACAAATGGACTTACAGCATGATGCACTACCACTATTACTGGACTAGTGAATTAAAGGATAGCCTTGCCTATGATTATGAAACATCCTCAACTTCATTTTTTGATTCGTTATTATCTGAAAATGACAGATTCTCATGGATTACAAAAAACTCTAGTTACAATGGAGGTAGTGCTTCTTTGTACGACCAATATGGACTTCATCTACAATCATACACTACTCCTTTAGGAGTCGAGGTACATAGGATTCTTCATGCAATTCCTGATTATCCAGCTTATAAGCAAGGTTTCAGACGTGGTGATTGGATACGCATAAACGAATCTTATGCATCTCCTAATACACAACATGCTATAAGTATAGAAAAAGGATGTATTAACGATAATGAATACTCTCCAATTGAAACAAGCCAAATAATGTCATATTTCGGCTATGATTCAACTAAATGCTACTCTGTTTCTGTTGACTCTATATACTTAATTAACAATAAAAAAATTGGCTATTTTGTATATGATAAGTTTATGGATAATACTAGTAATCAAACATGGAGTGTATACAGATCTGAACTGAAATATTTATTTGATGGATTTAAAAGTGCAAATATTGACGATCTTATAATTGATCTACGTTACAATAGCGGTGGTTATGTGTCTATATGTCAATTTCTATGTAGCTTGGTATTAGCTGACGAATTGTTAGGGCAAATTTCAGGTTATCAAGAATATAACGAATACATCACTCAAACAATTTATGACAGCACTGGCAATACAGAAGATTTTGTATACTTCTCTTCAAAAGACGATGTAGCAAATAGTAATATTGGAATGAGAAAAGTATATGTAATATTAACAAAAGACAGTTATTCGGCAAGCGAATCCTTAGTCAACACCTTAAGCGCTTTTATAGACGTAATAGTTGTAGGGAATAACTCAGGTGGTAAAGGTGTAGGGTCATATACCCTCGCCAATAATAATTACATGTACCAACTTCAACCTATAACTTTTAGATACTACAATAAAGACCATCAAACTGTTCCTGACGAAGGTATAACTCCTGACATTTTTGCAGATGAAAGTCTTGAAGAAACTATCTACCAGTTAGGTGACACACGTGAATTACTATTATCAAAAGCTATTGAAGATATATGTGGAGAACAAACTAGAAGTGTCGGGAATATTACTAATGGCACACTTAAACTAAATCCAATAAACAATAATCAAATAAACAACAAAGCAAACTCTGGTTATATAAAATATTAATAAAAATAAAGTTATGGCAATATATATATATTTAACATTAACAATTATATTTTCATTATTTACAACTACAACATACTCTCAAAATAGTGTATATGACGTAATTTCATTAAAAAACAATAAAGGAATAATAAAGGGAAACATAACTGAACAGGTTATTGGCTCAAATCCTACAATCTCGATTAATGTTGTAGAAGCATCTTTAAGGTATAATACTAATGAAATTATAGGGGAGGCGCCAACTAAAATTGATGTAGATACAGAATCTGGCAAGGTACAAAAAGACTTAATTACATTACATGACAACAATCTTCGTGTTATAGGAGACGTATACGAAATTGCTCCTGCAAGCTGGTATGAAATAAGAACCAGTAATCTAGAAACTTTAACAATTGCATACGAAGATATTGAAAAGTTAAGTAAAGAACTTATAGATTCTCAAAAGAATATATTTGAAGAGTGTGGTGTATTAGATGTCCTAGAACTCAGAAATGGCACTTCTGTTACAGGTGTTGTAATAGAACAACAAATGGGTAAATACTATACAATTAAAGATATATCTGACAATATAAACAAAGTATTATCTCCTAATGATATCGTTAAAATAACAAAAACTGGATACATACCAGATACAGATATTTTTCAGCAAGCATTATATCTTGATGAGATTGTAAAAAAACAAGGTGGTAGATTTAGGGGTATTATCACTACACAAGTACTTGGCGAAAGTGCAATTATTCAATTTCCTTCAAACACAGGAAATAGTGATCCTATACTTTACTCAGATATTGAGAAAATTATAAAGTTTCCTAATACATATAAAACAATTGATGAAAAACAAGTAACTGTGATTACAGAACCTGATAGTCTAGGTTGGTACACCAAAATAGACAGCACAGATTCCGACAATGTTATTTTTAAAAGAATGAATACTTACAGATATTATTTTGATCCTGAAAGGCAATACATTAAAGTAACAAATAAAAGTAAAAATGAATTTAGCAACCAAGAAAGATATACTATATTTATAAAAGTTGATGAAAATAGTAATATTGAACAAGTTATTAAAAGCATAAGGTTTTGGAACGTCAACACCAAAGTTGACAAAAAAGAGTATATGAAATATATTGATATACAACGCAGTTTCGCAAATATATTACCTGACATTGTATTTGAGACTGAAAAACATGGAAAGTCTACTATAAAACTTACAATAACATCAAGTAAGGCAGGAGAGTACGCTTTCACTTATTGCGAAAACAAAGAGGTTCTAACATTTAGAATCAAATAATATAAATCTATAGTACTTCTAAAAACTAAGGTTTAACACTTTCTGATAAAATCTGTTTCTAGCCCCTCTAAAATTATGACATAATAAACCTTTAACCAACTAAAAAAATAAATTATGAGAAGAATTACTTTAAATCTACTACTTGTTGTGATTTCTGCAACAATGTTACAATCTTGTTATTCTACCCGACTTTATGTAGGGGATGTACAAAAAACAGACCCTCTTATTAAAGTAAATAAAGAATGGAATCACCATCTGTTATTCGGTTTAGTTCCTCTTGACAACTCTAAAATGAGACCAAGTGATTATGTTAATGATACTCCAAACTACGTTGTTAAAACAAATACAAGTTTTGCAAATAGTATTGTAAGTAGCCTAACTTTTGGTCTATACTCACCTACACAGACAACGTACTATGTACCATTAAAATACAGTGATAATATAGTTGAATATAACGCTGAACAATATTCAGTAACTGATAATAGCAAAACAAATAAGAGTATCACATACAATAATGACAATTACGATAACTATGATAACAGTAACACTAACTATCATAAGTCAAAAACATTATTAAAACCACAATCAAACATAACAAAACAAGCAGATGTTCAAAGTCAAGATTGGGAATACGAAGAATTAACAACTGACAGTAGTCCTGAGAGTTATTATGTTGCACTTGTATTATCCTATGATATGCCCAATTTTAGTGGTGGCGAAGAAAGAATGAATGGATTTACTGCTGGATTTCTATTTAATCATTCTATTACTAAAACAGTCCCTGTTTATTTTAGTTGGGGATTACTAATTTCTGGATGTTTTGACAATGATAGTGATTACGATTACAAGTACAATTACTTCTCAGCTAGCGTTCCAGTAGGCTTATCATATAAATATCCTATTTCTAACGACATTTGGGTTGTCCCATCAGCTGGTCTAAACTTTAGAGTAGGAACTACAGGTAGTTTTGAGTTTGGTTCAGAAAGTTATGACTTATTCGAAGATAGCGCATACAAAAGATTTACAATGGGTGGTTACGTAGGTGCAAATATCGAATTCAACAAAATTTTAATAGGAGTAAATTACAACTCTGATTTCATGAAAATTATGGATGGTTCAGACACAAAATATAACAATATATCTTTACGCTTAGGCTTTAAATTCTAATAATTACATTTAAATATCTCCTAAAATAAGACTCAAAGGATGTTAAACAAAGAACCTAATCCACATACATTATTTGTAACGTGCATTAGGTTCTTTCACTTGAAGCTCTTAAATCATTCTAGTCATTTTTGCTTTTTTAGGGAACAAAAAATAAATTATTGCTATATAAACAAAGTACATTTAAATACCAATATAATAATAAGTTTAAAATAGACAACTAACAAAAACATTTTACAAAAAACACCATAAAAACATCATAAAAATTTCATTTATAGCGAATTATTACACTTTTATGGTGTTTACATAATACCTTGATTTTAAAATTATAAAATTATGAAACTAAACATCTTAAATAGTATATTGATAATTATATTATACTGTGTGACAAGTAGCTTAGAAAGTTTTGCACAAGACACTTCAAAAACCCCCATTGAGTATTTCGAAGAATACAACAATACAATTAAACAAAATAATATGATAAGGACAGCTCTTCCTACTTTAGAAGAGTGTAGAACTATTTTTAAAGAAAATGCTGCTACTATCTATTTTAACAATGTTGTTAAATTAAAAGATATGCTCGATAACGGAGACTATGAAGATAATGAAGAATATGTAACTTGTAAAGTTATCTCTATTTCAACAAACGACATTATACAAGGTAAACAAAATTACCCAGGAGGAATGAATAATATTAAAGATAAACTATTACCTAATGTGAAATTATATGAAGTAACATATCTAAAAAATAAAAATGATAAATATGGTATGCGTTACAACTATTTTATAGAAACTAATGACAGATGGGTTTTTATATTTAAACCATGGAGAATGTTTTAAAGAATATTCCTTAAACTATTAACAGTTAAATTCAACCTGCAAATGCAACTGAATTGTAGTCGGGGAGATATAGCGATAAAAGAAAGGACTAGGCAAATCTGAGCCAATCTCCAAATAGCACAGCTACTTTTAACTAATGTGGTGAAAGATAATTAATATTATTAACAAAAAATATAACAACATGAAAATTATAAATATAGGAAGAGGTCCTCATAACGATGTCGTTATCAACGACAATATGGTTTCAAAAACTCATTGCCAAATTATACAAGATGATAGAGGTCAATATAGACTAATAGATGTTAACTCAACTAATGGCACATATATAAATGGCGTACTGAGACGAGGACAAGTAGTATTGAACAAAACAGACATAATAAAAATAGGTCATGAAACTTTACCTTGGCAGTCTTATTTTGGAGCTGAAAGGATAGAGGAAATTGCAGTAGCAGGTGGATCAGCTGGAAGAATGGCAGGTGGAATAGGTAACATAACAGACACAAAAGTAGGAACTAAACCTGACAATTTCCTTGTTTGGGCTATCCTAGCTACAATATTTTGCTGCTTGCCCTTTGGTGTTGCTTCAATTGTCAACGCTTCCAAAGTTGATAACCGCTGGGCTACAGGCGATTACAATGGAGCTATCAATGCCGCTAATAGTGCGAAAACTTGGTTTTGGTGGGCACTTGGCACTGGTCTCTTTATTAATGTTTGTTACATAATTTATTGTGTAGCTATTGGAGTTGCCATTGGTGGAGGATTTTAACGCAAGTAGTTTACGTATAAATAACATTCTATTGATTAAAATAAAAAATGCCCTAATAATAATTGGGATAATTACAGGAATAGCCGTATTGTACAATTATAACCCTGAAGAAACAGTGTGGATTCCTAAATGCCCTTTCTATATACTAACTGGTTATCAATGTCCGTCGTGCGGTATTCAACGTGCAATTTATAATCTATTACACTTTGAACTATACAAAGCATTTACACACAACCCATTTTTAATATTATCTGTACCATACGGCATTATGTTGATAATTGTAACATGGATTACACCAAAAAGCAGATTGGATAAATTAAAAAAAATTTGCTATAATAGGTTAACCATTAAAGCATACCTTGTACTCATGGTTCTTTGGTGGATTATTAGAAATATTATAGGTATTTAAGCAACGTTGTAAAATAATGCATTTTCTAAGGCATATTCGCATAACTCGCAAAAAATCAAGAAATTTCTATCAACTTTTTGTTTTTTTGTGAGTTATGCGAATGCACCTTTTACGACAAATACTTATTTAAAGAAAAACTAAATGTAGTATATTCACCGACGTTACTTCTGACAGTGATTTTTGAAGAGTGAGCGTCAAGGATGTGCTTCACGATAGCAAGACCTAGACCTGTCCCTCCTGTTTCGCGTGAGCGGCTCTTATCAACCCTAAAGAAGCGCTCGAAAACACGTGGTAAATCTTCCTTTGAAATACCTACTCCATTATCAGTAACCTCAATAACAACCCTGTTAAAACCATCTAAGAAATCTACAGTTGTTGTGCCATTGTCAGAACCATACTTTATAGCATTTGATACAAGATTCACTATAACCTGCTCTATCCTATTCTGGTCAGCATATACAAATATCTCACTGTCAGACTTACAAACTAGTTTTATACCCCTTTTATCTGCCTGCATAGACAGCCTGTCAAGGACTCCCTTGGTTAGCTGAACAATATCAAACTTTGCTCTATCAAGCCTTAAAATATCCATTTCAAGTAAAGAAATCTGTTCTAAATCTTTCACTATACTTATCATACGTTGCACCGCATTATTAGCATTATTCAAAAATTTAAGACTCATTTCTTTATCCTCAAATTCATCATCTATGATTGTTAATAAATAACCTTGAATAGTGAAAAGTGGCGTTTTAAGCTCGTGAGACACATTACCTAAAAACTCCTTACGGTAAGTCTCTAGCTGCTTAAGCTTAGTAATCTCATTTGATTTTTTGGTAGCCCATTCACTGATTTCATTACTTACACTCTCCACAATATCTTCCTTATTAGACCTCTCTATCAAATCATCAGATTTAATATTTTTCTCTAACATCATCTCGTATAAGGGCTTTATACGAAATGCCACATAACGCGATACAGCAAAGTAAGATACCAAGTAAATAATCACTGATATCGTAATTGAGATACCAAACGCTAGTAGCAAACTTGTTCCAAAAATTAGCTCTCCTGCAAATGTTACAGCAAAAGTCATTATAGCTATAATCACTGATAGCATATAAATTGATGTGAGTTTCATTTTACAAATAATTAAGTTAATACTCTATAGGGATGTTATATAATATGATCTTTTTTCTTTCTAATATAGGCTACAAAATATAGCAAACACAGTACTAAAGTGTAAGCAGAAACCCTACCAATAATATCACCAAAAACAACAAAGAAAGTAAATTTCTTGTTTAAAGCAATATCACCATTTAGAACTCCCCTTTCATCCCAACCTAAACTCTTCGATATCTCACCTCTTTGGTTTATAAAAGCAGAGATTCCCGTATTTGCACTCCTAGCGATAAAACGACGTGTTTCTATAGCTCTTAACCTAGCAAACATAAGATGCTGGTGATAACCAAAAGTATCTCCCCACCAACCGTCATTAGTAATGATAAACATGGCACGCGCTCCTGCACGAACAAACTCACTAAAGTACTCTCCATAAAGCGATTCATAGCAAATAGCACTGCCAACTCTTAAGTCCGTATCTGTACTATTCGTATATGCAACGGCATTCTCAGAAGATGCTAACATCCCAGAAATCCCCCCTAAAGATACAGAAAATTTATTTATAAACCCAAGGTATTCATGATAAGGCAACATCTCTACACCTATCACCAATTTTGCCTTATGGTAAAGCTGTAGATTATCTGTAGTATCTATTTGTATAGAAGAGTTGTAAACATCATAAAAATAACTCTTTGCATCTCTTGCTGTAGTTGTTGGAGCACTACTATACTCAGATTTTGGATAAATCTGATAAGAAGTAAGCCCTCCCACATAAGAAGCCGCTGGAAATTCTTTCTTTAACACATTCTGTATACGCATTATAGACGAATTTACAGACAACCTATCAAGATAAAAACCCCTATCAAGCGCGGTTTCTGGCGCTACTAAATATTGCGATGTTTTTGGTGAAGATTCTATCAGTTTCACTAAAATATCTTCTTGTTGCTTATCTGTAAGTCCCCCAAACTTCTCATTATAAGGGTCTATATTAGGTTGCAATACCGTAACATTAATACTCTCAATAGGTTCTTTATAGTTAAAAAACATAATCAAAGAAACTAACATAGGAGCTACAATTATTGTCCCTAATGCTATCTTAAATCTTTTCTTATCCTCTTTTTTAGCCTCTAGCATCTCAAAGGTAACAAGGTTTACCACTAAAGCCCATAGTGAAAGACCCGAAACTCCAGAGTACTCTATCCACTGAATTATATAGGGATTTTGAGCAAAGGAATTACCTATATTCAACCACGGGAAAGAAATCTCCCCATTCATATACAACCTCTCCGCTGCTATCCACCCACAGACCAACACAACATAAGCTAGAGGTTTTGTAGCGCGCTTCCACACATAATTATAAAGTGCCATTACTGCACCAAATAGCACCAAATACACACCTACAGCAGCAAAAACTCCAATAGCTGCACTTTTCCCCACCCAAGAAATAGAGATAAGGTTAAATACTAAAAAACAAAGCAATACATACCTTATAAACTTTACTCCCTCAGTCTGTTTCTGTAGTTTCAACAAGGGCACAAACCCAAAGAATGACCCTACAACAGCAACCGTGGCTACTATACCAGATGGGAAAATCCACCCTAACGACATCAAAACTGCTGCACACAGCGACATCAAAATCTTTTTTAACATATTTTATTTTACTTTTTCAAAGCATTAAAAACCAGTTTCTAAAACTTCCCTAAGGGGAGTTTTAGAAATTGGTTTTATTCGATTTCAAATTTTAAAGTTTTAGATTTGGAGTTTTACAAATACAGGCGTGGTGGTTCCCACGGCGTATTTGTAAAAGTTCAAAGATGAGACTTTAAAATTTGGAAGCGTTAAAATCCAGTTTCTAGAACTTCCCTTAATCCATTTAAAGAGTCGTCTAGCTCTATCTTATCAATTATCTTATGCACAACCTGTGTTAACTTAGAATCAGGAAGGTAATTTGCTTCACATACATAATCTACCCTACTCTCTTTAATCAAGCTGTTTATATTTTCTGGGTTGCTATTCTCAGGGTTAAATACCGCGATAGAATGACCACCCATCATTTTTGTAAGTTTCATACAAGGGATATCAGTAAGCCCATCACCTATGTATATCATGTGTTTAAAGGGCACACGCCTTTTGTTTTCAGGGACATATTGATTTACCTCTTTAATATCTGCAACGCTTTCTATACCCTTATTTATCTTAAACAGAAATTGAGTCTTAGTCGTGTAATTAACCACCACGCTAGGCCAAAACGCAACACCATCAACATCATAAAAAAAGGAACATGCATATATTTTCTTAAACTCACTAGCTATAGATGTACCCTCTATCATTTCTTTAAGCCCTGAGGAATTTATATAATGTTCTATCTCAACATTATGTTCCCGACCATAGGCGTTAACTCTCGCAAACCATTCTTTTACACCCTGATAAAGTTCTACCTTTGACCCAGAGTCCCGAAACGATTCTCTTTTCAAGGATATGTTTCTATTTTTAGCCTCCTTTAGCATATAATACATATACCCAAGGATAATATCGCCCTCTTGTTCCTCAGCGATATTTGTAGAGTCTCTCCAAAACTCGTCGGTCTTACGTCCAACGGCTGGAATAAAATCATATTCTTGCATATTTTTAGGTGACAATGTTCCATCAAAGTCGTAGACTATTGCCACAGTAATTTTATCACTCATAATAATATTTTTTATAAGAGGACCTTGCAAATACCCCTCTTCATTAATATTCTTTGACAAGGTAATAAAAAATACATTAATAACAAATCATTTTTTTATTATTAAAATAAAGAGTCTAGTTTTTTTTAATTTTATTAACTACATTTGTATGAAATCTGAAACCAGATACAAATAAAACACAAAACAAGCAATGCAAGATATAAGAAACATAGAGAAAGACAAGGATTACGAACAAAAGATACGCCCCAAAGAGCTAGGTGACTTTACGGGGCAGCCTAAAATTGTTGAGAACCTAAAGGTCTTTATCAAAGCTGCTCAAATGCGTGGAGAGTCACTAGACCACGTACTTTTACATGGCCCTCCTGGTCTAGGAAAGACAACTTTAGCAAACATCATCTGTAATGAGATGAAGGGTTCGCTGAAATTGACTTCTGGACCTGTGCTAGACAAACCTGGGGATTTAGCAGGACTTCTTACGTCTCTTGATGAGGGTGACGTACTATTTATTGATGAAATCCACCGACTTTCTCCTATTGTTGAAGAATACCTTTATTCAGCAATGGAAGATTACTCTATAGATATAGTCCTTGATAAAGGACCTAGCGCTAGAAGTATACAAATATCATTAGCTCCCTTTACTCTTATCGGCGCAACAACTCGTAGCGGACTATTAACATCACCATTAAGGGCTCGTTTTGGCATACAATGCCACTTAGAATACTATGACGTTGCTACACTTAAACGCATCGTGAAACGTTCTGCATCCATCCTATCCATAGGTATAGAAGAAGATGCTGCTACAGAAATTTCTAGACGTAGCCGTGGGACTCCTCGTATTGCGAATGCTCTTTTACGTCGTGTACGTGACTTTGCCATGGTAAAAGGAAATGGCACTATCAATATGGAAATCATAGACATAGCACTTACAGCCCTAAACATAGACTCCTATGGATTAGATATCATGGATAACAAAATCCTAAGCTCTATAATCCACAAGTTTAACGGAGGACCTGTAGGTTTAAACACCATAGCTACAGCTGTAGGTGAAGATGCGGGAACGATAGAAGAGGTATACGAACCTTTCCTTATCATGGAAGGTTTTATGAAACGTACACCACGAGGTCGTGAGGTTACGGAAAAGGCTTATGCTCACCTTGGCATACAAATGAAACCTTCAGAGAAGTTATTATTCGATGATATTTAGGCACACAAGAAGTAGTTTACAATGACAAACAATGAACCATACAAAACAAAAGGAATAGTTCTCCATAGCATAAAATATGGAGAGCGTGGGTTCATAGTATACATGCTTACAGAAGCATTTGGTCGTGTTAATTATTGGGTTGGGAGCTCCAAAGGCGGAAAACCCACAATCTCCAACTCCAAAACCTCTCTATCGAGGATTACTCTTATGCAATTTACGGTAATAGAGTTTGTAGGCAAGCCTTCCAAGAAGGGGGATTTGCACCATTTTGTAGAAGTTTCCAATAACTACTTCCCTGAGAATGTAATATTTGACTACACTAAAGGTGCTATAACACTTTTCATGGCTGAGGTTATTTACAAATTAATTAGGAATAGCGACAGCAACCCTATTTTATTTGACTTTGTAAATCAATCCATCTATACGCTTAATGAGATAAATTCGGGAGTGGCTAATTTCCATATTTACTTTTTGCTAAACCTAACTCGGTTTCTAGGGTACTACCCCAATGAAAATTATGAGGAGGATAGATTCTTTGATTTAACGACAGGGGAATTTGTGGTCATAAGACCAACACATAACATGTATATTGAGAAAAAGGAGAGTAGGGATTTGTCGAAATTACAAAAAATTTCTATAGATAACCTAGACTCTTTAAAGTTCAATAAAATGACACGTAATACTTTGGTTGAAGCAATGATAGCCTACCTAAACTACCATCATGAGACAAATGTAAGGATAGGTTCAACGGAAGTTCTCAAAGAAATTTTTTAAGGGGAGTTCTAATAATTGGTTTTATTCGATTTTAGATTTAGAATTTTTAGATTTGAATTTTTATAAATACAGGCGCGGTGGTTCCCACGGCGTCTTTATAAAAATTCAAAGATGAAATTTATAAATCTAAAAGCGTTAAAATCCAATTTTTAGAAGTTTCCTTAAATTCTTTTGGTTTTTTTAAAAAGAATTATTACCTTTGCACTGCAATAATGAAAAATTCCTCGTTAGCTCAGTTGGTTAGAGCACCTGACTGTTAATCAGGGGGTCCTAGGTTCAAGTCCTAGACGAGGAGCGAAAGGTCGTAACGGAAGTTATGACCTTTTTTTTAGGTGATAGGGCGACAAGCGACTAAATATTACTGAGAAAATTTTACAAAATATTTTGTGAATAATTTCCACGCTTGTCGCGACCCCTTTGACCCCTATGACCCCTTTGACCCCTGTAGCGCCCCTTAGGGCGCAATTGTTTCAAGCCAAGAGAAACTTGCCCCTATGACCCAGCGCGCCATTTGGCGCAAGACACCAATTTTTAGTCGCTTGCCGCCCTAAAAGCTACAAGCCAAAAAAAGCGGTTTGGAAACTCCAAACCGCTCAAATCTCTAATAACTGAAAAATTATTCAGTAACAGGAATAACTGATACATAAGATTTGCCACCAGCCTTTTTCTTAAAGTTAATTGTACCATCAACTAAAGCGAAAAGAGTGTGATCTTTACCAAGACCTACGTTTTCACCTGGGTTGTGAGCTGTACCTCTTTGACGTACAATAATATTACCAGCTTTAGCAAATTGTCCACCGAATAGCTTAACACCTAAGCGTTTGCTTTCTGATTCACGGCCGTTCTTTGAACTACCTACACCTTTTTTGTGAGCCATTTTTTAATAGATGTTTAAATTATCCAACAATCTCGTTAATTACTACTTGAGTAAGGCATTGACGGTGACCATTTTTCACTTTATAACCTTTTCTTCTTTTTTTCTTGAAAACGATAACTTTATCGTCTTTAAGGTGTTTAAGAACTGTAGCTTTTACTACGGCACCTTCTACTGCAGGTGTGCCGACTTTAACCTGTCCGTCATTGTCAATAAGCAGGATTTTATCGAAGCTAACAGACTCTCCTTCAGAGGCCTTAAGACGGTGTACATATAGCTTACGATCATTTTCAACTTTAAATTGTTGACCTGCAATTTCTACGATTGCGTACATTTAAAAATGTAATCTAAGTTAATAAAATTTTCCTATCTATGAGCTTAAAACCCACAGATTTGGGTTACAAAGGTAGTAATAATTTTTTCACTTCCAAAACATTATTCAAAAAAATGTAATTATTTGAGAATAAATATTTACTATGTTATCCCAAATTCTCAAAATCTATTTTACAAAACGGTAGTAAAAACACTCATTTTGCAACTTATATTAAATATAAGCACTCTTATTAATTGTTATTTAAATAAGATTTTGTATCTTTGGCAGATTATATGTTAATATTTAACGAAAGTTGATATAAATAATAAACCTAAATTATACAGATTATTTAAAATTTATAAAAAATATATGAGTGGAATTGTAACAAGTGTTTTAAAGATGTTTTTCGGTACTAAAGCCGACAAAGACGCTAAGGAAGTAACTCCTTATGTTGAAAAGATAAAGGAGGTATACCCTACTCTTCAGGCACTTACAAATGACGAATTACGTGCTAAAAGTGATGGCTTAAGAAAACAAATTCAAGATGCCATTGCCCCTATGGAGCAAGAAATAACCGATTTAAAAGTCAAATTAGAAGGTAACATTGAGATTAAAGAGAAGGAAGCTATCTCTGGAAAAATCGATACTATCGTAAAAAATATAGACAAAAAAATCGAAGAAACTTTATGGCAGATACTTCCTTTAACATTTGCTATCGTTAAAGATACTGCACGTCGTTTCTCAGAAAACAGCACTATTGAAGTAACAGCTACTGAGTATGACCGTGAATTAGCAACTAGACAAAACTATGTTGTTATTGATGGAGACAAAGCTACTTACTCTAACTCTTGGATAGCAGGAGGTAACACCCTAACTTGGGATATGGTTCACTACGACTCTCAATTGTTTGGTGGTGTTGTGCTTCACTCTGGCAAAATCGCTGAGATGGCAACTGGTGAAGGTAAAACTCTTGTGTCTACTCTTCCTATTTTCTTAAATGCCCTTCCTGGTAAAGGTGTACACGTTGTAACTGTGAATGACTACCTTGCACGTCGTGACTCTGAATGGATGGGACCTATTTATGAATTCCATGGAATGCGTGTTGACTGTATAGACAAACACAAACCTAACTCTGACCAACGTCGTCACGCATATATGGCTGACGTTACTTATGGTACTAACAATGAGTTTGGTTTTGACTACTTACGTGATAACATGGCCACTAGCGCTGCCGATCTAGTACAAAGAAAACACCACTTCGCTATTGTCGATGAGGTTGACTCTGTGTTAATTGATGATGCTCGTACTCCACTTATCATTTCTGGTCCTGTACCTAGAGGTGAAGACCAACTTTTCGATGATTATAGAGGATTCATTGATAGTTTATATAGTGTTCAAAAATCTTTAGTAACACAAATACTAAACGAAGCTAAAAAGAAAATTGCTGCTGGTGAAACAGAAGAGGGTGGTGTTCTTTTACTACGTGCTCACAAAGGTCTACCTAAGTTTAAGCCTTTGATTAAGTTCTTAAGTGAACCAGGTATGAAGGTGCTTCTTCAAAAAACTGAGAATGTTTATATGGAGAACAACAACCGTCGTATGCCTGAGATTACTTCTGAACTATACTTCGTAATTGAGGAGAAAGCTCACTCTGTAGATCTTACAGATAAAGGTCACGAGATATTATCTCAAAAAACAGGTGATGTTAAATTCTTCGTACTTCCTGACATTGCTAGCGACCTTGCTTTACTAGATAAAGAAGAAATAGATGCTGATGCTAAGAAAATCAAGAAAGATGAAATTATTAACGAGTTCTCACTAAAAAGCGAACGTGTACATACAGTAAACCAACTTCTTAAAGCCTACTCTTTATTTGAAAAAGATGTAGAGTATGTTGTTATGGATGGTAAGATTATGATTGTCGATGAACAAACAGGTCGTATCATGGATGGCCGTCGCTACTCAGATGGACTTCACCAAGCAATTGAGGCTAAGGAACAAGTAAAAGTTGAAGCTGCTACACAAACATTTGCTACAGTAACTTTACAAAACTACTTTAGAATGTACCACAAACTTTCAGGTATGACAGGTACTGCCGAAACTGAAGCTAGTGAATTCTGGAGTATCTATAAACTTGATGTTGTTGTTATCCCTACAAACCGTCCTATAGCTCGTCATGACTTAAACGATATTGTTTACAAAACAAAACGTGAAAAATATGCTGCTGTAATTGACGAAATAGTAAAATTAGTAAAAGAAGGTCGTCCTGTTCTTGTAGGTACTACATCTGTAGAAATTTCTGAGTTACTTAGCCGTACATTAAAGCTAAGAGGCATTTCTCACAATGTGCTGAATGCAAAACAACACCAACAAGAAGCACAAGTAGTACAAGAAGCTGGTAATGCAGGTCAGGTTACTATCGCAACAAATATGGCAGGTCGTGGTACCGATATCAAACTAAGTGCTGAGGTTAAAGCTGCTGGTGGTCTTGCTATCATAGGTACTGAACGTCATGAGTCTCGTCGTGTTGACCGTCAGTTACGTGGTCGTGCTGGTCGTCAGGGAGACCCAGGTTCATCTATCTTCTACGTTTCATTAGAGGACAACTTAATGCGTCTATTTGGTTCTGAGCGTATCGCAAGTATGATGGACAGAATGGGACACAAAGAAGGCGATGCTTTACAAGCAGGCATGATGAATAAAGCGATAGAGCGTGCTCAAAAGAAAGTTGAAGAAAACAACTTTGGTACACGTAAACGCCTTATTGAGTATGATGATGTTATGAACTCTCAACGTGAAGTTATCTATACTTTACGTCGTCACGCACTAAGCGGAGAACGTATAGAGGTTGACATTAACAACATGGTAAACGACTATGCTTTCTACTTTGTTGAAACATATAGAGACTCCGACTTTGAAGATTTCAAAATCGAACTACTTAAAGAAATAGCACTTGAAACAACAATTACTGCCGAGGAATTCAAGGGATTAAACACAGCATCTCTATCAGAAAAACTAGCAGCAGATATCACTGCTCACCTACAACATAGAGCTAAGTTTATCTCAGACGTTGCTATGCCTGTACTAAAAACAGTATTTGAAAACCACGGAACAATGTATGAAAACATTGCTATCCCTGTTACTGATGGCATTAAAGGTTACAATGTTACTATTCCTCTTAAGAAGGCTGTTGAAAGTGAAGGTAGCGACATCTATAAGATACTTTCTAAAATCGTTATGTTAATAACTATTGACGAAAACTGGAAAGAACACCTTAGAGATATGGACGATTTGAAACAATCAGTTCAAAATGCTTCTTACGAACAAAAAGACCCTCTATTGATTTACAAATTTGAATCTTTCGAACTCTTCAAAAAGATTCTTACTAAAATCAATAAAGAGTGTATCGCAACTTTACTTCGTTCATATATACCTGTAAGAGAAGGCGCTTCTTCAGAAGTTGACCAACGTAAAGCTAAAGAGGTAAGAACAGTAAAACAACAAGAAGATGTATCTAAGTTACAAGAATCTCGTAATACGGCTGCACAAAATGCTGGTAGTGCTGAGAAACAGGTAACATCTCCTATTAAGGCTGAGAAAAAAGTTGGCAGAAACGATCCATGCCCATGTGGAAGTGGCTTAAAATATAAAAACTGTCACGGAAAATAGTAAATAACGATATAAACTCTTTAAAATTTGCCCTCTTAACAATAAATTTGTTAAGAGGGCATTTTTTTTGATAAAAAAAATTATTATATTTACAAAAATTTTACTTTTCAAAAGATATTTATCATGGTCCGTTATATTATAAGTTCACTATTTTTCTTAAGTTTTGCAGCTCAGAGTTACGCTAACTCACCTTTAAAAATGGCAATCGTTAGCAAGCATGATTTTATTGACTCTTATATCAATAATGCCATAGAGGAGCAATACTTCCCTGGTGCACAACTTGTTATTGGCACTAAAGACGAGATTATCTACTCTAAAAACTACGGTTATCACGACTACTCTAAGGCTAAAGAAGTAGAAACAGAAGATGTTTATGACGTAGCATCCTGCACAAAAATTATGAGTACCACTCTCGCCATAATGAAACTTATTGACGACGGAAAAATAACCCTTACAACAAAAATCAAAGATATTCTCCGTGAATACAACCAATTTGGCGTTGGCAATGTTACTGTTGCAGAACTCCTAAAACATACTAGTGGTTTATTAGCTGCTGTGCCTGTAGTACAAGCGCTTGTAGAACCTGCGAACGACCTACCTATGTACACTTCTAAACCTGACGCTCACCACAGTTTCAAGATTGCGACTAGACTATATGCTAATGACGAGCTAAAGTATAAAGAAGATTACGTCTCTACAACTCCTAAAGACGGCTATTACAAGGTTCATGACAATATATTTTTAGCAGATTCGTTTAAAGTTAAAATAGACAGCATGGTAGTAAACGCTTTTAATGCTGGAAGGCGAGGACGTTATAGATATAGTGATTTGAACTTCTATTTTTTATCTAAAATCATAGAAAAAACTTCAGGTAAAAACCTTAGTGAGGTCAGCGAAGAGATGTATAGCGATATAGGTGTATTAAATATTGGATTTTCTCCTTTAAGTTGGAAAAGTAAAAAAAGAATAGTCCCTACAGAATACGACTACATGTTTCGTCGTGACACTGTAAGAGGCTATGTTCATGATGAATTTGCAGCAGCCCTAGGTGGTGTTAATGGCAATGCTGGGCTTTTCTCAAATGCCGAAAGCATGGCTGTGATATGTCAGCTTTTCCTAAATAAAGGCACTATAAATGAGCATACTATAATAAAACCTGAAACTGTAACAAAATTCACTTCTAATCAAGTAAACAATGGAGTGTATAGAGGTTATGGTTTTGACAAACAGGGTCCAACATCTAAAGAATACTCTAGGGAAAGTTATGGCCATACAGGATTTACTGGAACTTATTTCTGGGTAGACCCTAAAAAAGAAGTTTTCGTTGTTTTCCTTACAAACCGCGTTAATCCTTCACGACTAAATACTAAGTTAGGTAAAGAATACCGTTCTAAACTTTGGGAAACTATAACTAACTATGATTTAGTATCAGAAAGATAAAGGGGGAGTTTTAGATCCCCTAAAAGAATAGCAATAACCAATTAAAATTATGAATAAACTTGTCTCAACATTATTTTCTTACCGATTTACACTTATACTTTTAACAATCTACGCAATATCTATGGGAGTTGCTACATTCTATGAAAACAGCACTTCCACTGCCGAGGCATTTAAAATATTCTATCACTCGTGGTGGTTCTTTGGTATACAATTCCTGATGTGTGTTAATTTCATAGGAATTAGCATTAAAACAAAGCTCCTAAAACAACGCAAATGGGGCGTTCTGTTATCTCACTACGGCTTTATCCTTATGTTAATAGGTGCGATGTACACTCACCTATTCTCATATGAAGGCATTATGCACATACGTGAAGGTGAAAGTTCGTCGGTTATATATGTTGGCGAACACATGAATGGCACAACCCAAGAAGTACCTTTCTCTGTGGAGCTAAAAGACTTTATCTTAAAACGTTATCCAGGCTCTTCTAGTGCTTCATCTTATGAAAGTGACGTAAAGATAACTTACAAAGATGAGATTATAGAACAAAAAATCTACATGAACAACATAGCCTATGTAGGACCTTTCCGTCTTTACCAAACCTCATTTGATAAAGACGAAAAAGGTACTTTCCTAACTGTTAATAAAGACCTTGAAGGTACTATTATCAGCTACTTAGGTTACCTACTTATGACCTTAGGCTTTATCTTAGTGTTATTCCATAAAAACTCTCGCTTTAGGACTCTTGCAACTAGGCTAAATCAACTTTCAAATCCGAAAGTCTTAATTCTAGCTTTTGCATTAGCCTCTGCACCTTTATATTCTTTTTCTCAGAATAATGTTTCTGTAGAAAACTTAAAAAAGACGCTTATTAGCGAAGAAGTTGCAGATTCTTTGGCCTCTGTACTAGTTCAAAACCCAAATGGACGTGTAGAGCCTTTCAATAGTTATGCTCAAAAGACGCTTCGTAAAATTCATCGTAGCAATGAGTATGAGGGCATACGTGCTGAACAGGCTTTTATAGGGATGATAGCCAATCCTTATATGTGGGCAGAAGTTCCTTTAGTGTATATTGGCAGCAATGCTGAGGTACAAAAAATATTTAACACAGATAGCAAATACACTTCTTTCAACTCTGTATTCAACACTCAAACAGGTGAGTATAAGCTAACTAAGCAGCTAGAGGAAATTTACGCTAAGAAACCTAACGAGCAAAACAAGTTAGATAAAGATATAGTAAAGATTGATGAAAGAGTAAACATCATGAACGCTATGATTAGGATGCAGCTTCTTAACATGTTCCCTCTAGAGGGTAGTCCAAATGATGTATGGTATTCTAGTGGCGATGATTTAAGTGCTTTTAACGGCATGGATTCTATTATGGCTTCTAAGGCTATGCCTATATTCTTAGAGTCTTACAGCGATGCTATACATACAAGTGACTGGACTGATGTTTTAAGCATGGTTAAGAATATCAAGATTTTCCAACGTGCTAAAGCCTCTGAGGAACATCTTATTTCTCACAAAAAAATAAACGCTGAGATAACATATAACAAAGTTAACATCTTTAAAGTTTCTGGACTTAGCTATATAATCTTAGGTGTATTGCTTCTATTTGTGGCACTTTCTCAGATTCTAGCTGGTGCGGCTCGTTGGAAAGAATATGCTTTTAGGATTCTTGCTGTAGCAACGTCTCTTGTGTTTCTATATCAAACTTGGGGCATAGGGTTAAGATGGCATATCTCAGGTCGCGCTCCTTGGACTTCCTCTTATGAGACCATGGTATATGTAGGTTGGTGTATCTTAGTGGCAGGATTTATCTTTATGCGTCGTTCTAAGGTTACCTTTGCGATATCTTCTTTATTGGGGGGTATCATCCTAATGATTTCTTTGCTTAACTTCTTAGACCCAGAAATTACACCTCTTGTACCTGTATTAAAATCATATTGGTTGATGTTCCACGTAGCAATTATCACTGCTAGTTATGGTTTCTTCTTTATGAGTGCTATATTAGGTATTACTTCTTTAAAGATTATGGTTTTTGACTCTAAAAAGAAGTATACTAACCGCATTGAGGAGCTTAATATCATCAATGAAATGAGTATTATTATAGGTCTTTTATTCTTAAGTGTTGGTATTTTCATAGGGGCAGTATGGGCTAATGAGTCGTGGGGTCGTTATTGGGGCTGGGACCCAAAAGAAACTTGGGCTTTAATTTCTATGGTAGTGTATGCCTTTGTAGTACATGCTAGGTTTATAAAAATGTTTAGATCTCCTTATGCTTACGCTATGATGTCTGTGGTGAGTATCTATGTTATATTAATGACTTTCTTTGGGGTGAATTACTACCTTTCAGGAATGCACTCTTATGGTAGCAGTGAAGGTGTTAATGTTATCTTATTAGGCTCTATTACAGCGGCTATTGCATTACTGTGTATAATAGCCTACTTCCGCTGGAAGCGTTAGTTTCGGGACATTCTGGGGAGCTATAGGCAGATTCAGTTGTTGCAAAACATGCAACAACTGCTAAAGATATAAGCTGTTTGTCGTTATTGATAGTATTATAAATTCGGTGGTATACAAACGAATCATCGACGGCGACAAGCGCCTTATACGTGGGCAGGCATAAAGGCTGCCCCTACGAACCACCGTCTCGTTATCTAGCTAGTTTCTAAAGAGGTAACAAAGTTTTTCTCAGCATCAATAATTAATAACGACAAACAGGGTTCAATTCAGACTAAATGATTAATAACAAGAACACCTACAAGCTACAAGCTAAAAGCTAAAAGCTAAAAGCTAAAAAAAAAGCCCCCCTTAAAAAAGCCCCTACAGAACCATTATCACGTTATTTACCATGATTTCTAAAATTATCACGTCATTTTTTATTAATCATGCAATATATAACCTTTGTTTTTGTAACTAAATATTTTAGCAGATTTGCTATCTTTTATATATGAGCGAAGTTTTTGTATAATATTATATATTATTTGAGTGTTCTCGTCTATATTTTCAATATTTATCACTAATTTTATATTGTCTATCGAAACAATATTTCCTCTATTTTTAACGAATAACAACAATACATCGAATTCTCGTTGACTAAGGTTGTATGTTATATCTGTAATGTTATTTCTAAGCATTTTTTCATCGGTCAGTAATTCACAATTACCTATAGATATATTAATATTATTCACAGCATACTTATTAACATAAGAACAGATTTCCTTTATTGTACAAGGCTTTTTTAAGAATACTGTACCTGTTGTACTAACAGCTTTCTCTATATAATCGTCTAAAGGATTTGCTGATATAAATATTATAGGTAAATCTCGGTATTTATTTCTAACAATAATAGATTCTTCTATTCCATTTTTGTCACCTAACTCAACATCGAGAAGCATAATTGATGGATTAAATTCATTTATCACACCATTAATCCCATCTAAAGAAAGAACTGCTCTTACATTATAACCTAAAAATTTAAGTTCCTTTGTCATTAGATCACAAAACAATAGATCATCATCTACCACAAGTACATTTATATCTTTTACCTCCATATTAAATCTTTTAACAATTATAAACTAGAGACCTTGTCAATTTCATGCCCTTTTTATCTTATTTTTAATGTTGCTTGAAACCAACTTCCCTTACCCAACTCACTAGACACTAAAATCAGATCACCACCATGTATTTTAGCTAACATACGAGAATAATTTAATCCTATGCCTGATCCTTTCTCATGCCTTTCATCTATCCTATAGTATTGTTCAAATACGTTTTTATATTCTTTACGTTCTATGCCAAAACCATTATCTTTTACACTAATTACCAACTTATCATTATCCTCAATATTAATATCGACACCTACGGCAACTTCATTATTAGAATATTTTAAACTATTCTCTATTAAGTTTACAAGAATAGATTCAAAATACAAAGGATCTAAACTTATGTCTTTATTAATATTATTAACAATACTAATATTTGGTTTTTTACTCTTATATTTTTGGTTCAATACAAAAGTTATATTGCTAACTACCTCTTCTATATCGTCACTGTTTTGTAATCTATAATTAGGTAATAATTTTCTTTTCTTATTACTCGAAATAACCAAAAGGCTCTCTATCTTATTTTGTAAAAACATGATACTAGACTTATTTCGCGCAATAATATTTCTTGTGGATTCATCACTTTCATGTAAACCTAGTGCATCTAATATGTATACAACATTTGATATAGGTGTCTTTATATCGTGCAATACTCCACTAATACTATTCTCTCTAGATTTCAAGTCATGATCTTTCTTTTGTAATGTAATTAAGAGATAAAGCAGACCAATAAAAATTGCTAGAAGTACTAATAATGATATAATTGATGTTACCAATGAAATCTTCATATAATAACTATAAGGTATGCTTATTTCTGTCTTAATAGTCTGATACCCAGAAATACCTATAGGCTTATCTCCTAATGCATAATTTAAATATCCATCATCATTACCGCTAGTACCCAATATCGTCCCTTCTTTGTTTACATTAGTTATTTTATACTTGTAGTCTCTGGTTAACATTCCTTGAAAAATAGAATCTAACATAGTTACATTAACACAAGAGCTATTATTGAATTTCTCGTCTTGCAAAAGCTGTTGAAACATATCTGCACTTGAACGTATAATTTTTTTCTTTATAAGTTCTTCAACATTATAATTAGGAGCCTTACTTTCTTTAGGTCTTTCCTTTGCTGCTAATTTCAGGCTATCTTTAGTTTTTTATGGAAGATCATTATAAGTAGTTATGGAAATTTCATTTTTTACATCTTGTTTATTCGCAACTAGTCGGGAGTGTAATTCTAAGTCAATTGCACGATACATCATATCATCTAAGACTCGCAATTCTGAATCGGCAAATGCCTGGTATGAATTATATAAAAACATAAATTGCATTGAAACAGCTGCAATAACTGAAATTACAAATAATATATAACCTTTCTTCATATTAAAATTCTGTTTTAAAAGTTTCCTTTAAATATGCTATCCTTAGAAATTATGCACTTGTGGAATATCTAGGGTTTTCACATATCCTATCACCTCTGTTTAACAAGAATTCATGTCTATTTTAGTACACGAACTCTTAGCAAATAT